>JBBRUO010000418.1:0-5805 GCA_038247725.1 Gemmatales bacterium | reverse complement strand
GTCGGTGCTTCGCACGAGTCGCTCTCATACACGAACCCGCTGGGTCTGTCCCATTCCACTGCGGGCGGGCGGGTCGTAAGGCGCTCGGTGGGTGGACGTTTACCACTAGCGGAAAGCGGGTGGGCACTCTTTCGTAGCCCGACTCTCCGAGTCGGTTCTTGGTTTCCCCACCGACTCGGAGAGTCGGGCGACTTCAAAACCACGGCCACCCACCGGTGACGGCTCCATCCGCCACGCGACGGCGGGGTAAACTTTCTCACGCCGAACGCCTAACACCTCCCCTCGTTGAGGGGAGGTGTTAGGCGTCCCCCACGGTACACAAAGGGACAGCCTCGGAGGGTTCCTGTATCAAAGAGAGCGACCCACCCGAAATACCCCGATCCCGGAATGGCCCTGATAGGTCTGGCAAAAGGTGCTGGCAAGGCGGAAGACCTCACCCCCCGGCCCCCTCACCGTCCCGCAGAGGGGGTGTTCAAAAGGAACACGTCGCCGTGTCACCGCGTTTCGAGCTTGGTTTCCCTGGGTGGCTCGGCTCCTGAAGCCAGAGACCGTTCCACCGGTGCGGGTTGAACACCCCCTCTCCGTCCCGGAGAGGGGGCCGGGGGGTGAGGTCTTCATCAACCTCCAGCCGAGCCAGAACTGCCGACCGCCAGACAGTTTTGCCAGACCGGCCCTGATCGCCGATCAGAAAATCGTTGCCACGGTCGCCCCCATCGGGTATCGTCAAGCTAGAATTGGAGTGCCCACCGGCCTTCTCGCCCGTCCTCGCTTCCCTCTTCCTCCCAGAGGATTCCGCCCATGTTGGCGATCCCCGGCTTCACCGGCCGCGACACCTGCGACGGCGTCTCCCGCCGCGACCTCATCCGCATCGGCGGGTCGGGCGTCCTCGGCATCAGCCTGGCCGACTTGTTCGCCCTGCAATCCGCCCAGGGGAAGAATAACCCCGCTCCCAACGCCGAGACCACCGGCGGTAAAGGGTTCGGCAAGGCCAAGTCCGTCATCTTCATCTACCTGCAAGGCGGGCCGAGCCACCTCGACCTGTGGGACCCGAAGGACGACGTGCCGGCCGCCAACAAGAGCATCTTCAAGCCCATCGCCACCAAGCTGCCGGGCACGCAGGTGACGGAGTTGCTGCCGAAGATCGGCCAGATTCTGGACAAGACCAGCCTGATCCGGACGATGAGCTACACCCCGAACGGGCTGTTCAACCACACCGCCGCCATCTACCAGATGCACACCGGGTACACCACCGACAAGGTGTCGCCGTCCGGCCAACTGGAGCCGCCCAACGCCAAGGACTTCCCGACCCTCGGCTCGAACGTGGTCAAGTTCCTGCCGCCGACGGTGCCGATGCTGCCGTTCGTGATGATGCCCCGCCCGCTGCAAGAGTCGAACGTGGTGGGCAAGGGCGGGTCGGCCGGGTTCCTGGGCAAGGCGTACGACCCGTACACCTTGTACCCGTCCGGCGACGACATGGACATGGCGAAGATGGACAAGGTCAAGGTCGATGACCTGAAGTTGCGGGACGAACTGTCCACCGCCCGCATGGAGCGCCGCGCCACCCTCCGCGAGACGGTCGCCCACGGGATGCCCGAACTGGAGAAGGTGACGAGCAAGTTCGAACTCGACTCGTACTACGAGAAGGCGCTGGGGTTGGTGGTGTCCGGCCGGGCCAAGGACGCCTTCGACCTGACCAAGGAGAGCGACAAGCTTCGCGACGGGTACGGCCGGAACACGTTCGGCCAGTGCCTGCTGCTGGCCCGCCGACTGGTCGCCGCCGGCACCCGGTTCGTCGAGGTGGTGTGGCCGAAGGTGGCCAACAGCGACAACCACTCGTGGGACGTCCACGTCGGCCTGAGCAAGCGGATGAAGGATCAGGCGGCCCCGATGTTGGACGCCGGCGTGTCGGCCCTCATCGAGGACCTGGACCAGTCGGGGATGCTGAAGGAGACGCTGGTGGTGGTGGTCGGCGAGTTCGGCCGCAGCCCCCGCCGGGGCGTCAGCACCAGCGGCAACCAGAACAGCGACGACGGCCGCGACCACTGGCCGTATTGTTACACGGCACTGATGGCCGGGGCCGGCATCCGCCGCGGGTACGTCCACGGCGTGAGCGACAAGACCGGCTCGGCCCCGAAGGAAGACCCGGTCCACCCGACGGAACTGCTGGCCACCATCTATCACAGCCTCGGCATCAAGCCGGACACCATCGTCCACAACCACCTGAACCAGCCCCGCGAACTGGTGAAGGGCGAGGCGGTGACGGCCCTGTTCGGCTAACGCAGTGGGACTTGCGGTCCACCCACCCCGAAGCCCGGCTCGTCGAGCCGGGCTTCGGTCCGTTCTGGGCACGATCCGTAACCCGACGGCTCGCCGGTCGCCCGCGAACCCGACGGGCGGGGAACTGTCCGTTTGGTGAATACGGCGAAGGTGTGCCGGCCGGGTGCGGGGAATCGGGCGGTCGGCGGACGAGAAGCCGACGACCTGCTTGACAATCCGGAATCGGCGACGATGATATATCTGGTGCGGTCGGCCCGCACCCGTCGAAAGCCTTGTCCCCGCTCGGCTCTTCGGTTTCCCCGGAGGTTCCCACGAAACTGACAGCCACGCGCGCTGCTCGACTTTCGTCCCGGCGACCTCCGGCGGGTGTCCCCCAAGGGAGGTCTACTTGAGCAGCATCGCCACCTTGCCACCGGTGCCCCAGACGGCTGGCCCTCTGAACCGGCCCGCCGCCCGCCCGCACCGCCCCATCCCGGACGCCCTTCAGCGGGCTTGCCTGGTCGCCAAGACGGCGATCGACAGCAAGGCCGAGAACGTCGTCGTCCTCGACCTCAGCGGCGTCACCACCGAGTTCGACTACTTCGTCATCGCCACCGGAGCCAGCCGCCGGCAGGTCCACACCATCGTCGAGGAAGCGGACGCCACCCTCCGCGCGGTCGGCGACGAGCGGATGGGACTGGAGGGGTACGAGTCCAGCAAGTGGGTGGTGCAGGACTACGGCGACGTGCTGGTCCACGTGTTCGACCCCCAGACCCGCGACTACTACAACCTGGAAGAGTTGTGGGCCGACGCCGAGAAGATCGATTGGGAAAAGGAAATCGAGTGAGGGAGTGAAGACAACCGGACGAACCACGGAGACACAGGGACACAGAGAAGACGGGAAGAGAATGAAGGGGGAAAACCACAACCCACTCCTTTCACTCTCTCCCATCTTGCCTTCTCTGTGTCCCTGTGTTTCCGTGGTTCGTTCTTCTTTCGGCAAGGAAACTCGGTCATGAATCTGCTGTCCGAAGTCCGCGAGCTGTTCGAGCCGGCCCTGACCGCCCTCGCCCCGGACGCGGCCACGCTGGCCAAGTGTCTCGGCACCATCGGGCCGACGAAGAACCCCACCCACGGCGACTACGAGGCCAAGTTCGCCCCGCAACTGGCGGCCGCGCTGAAGAAGCCGAACAGCGAAGCCCTGCCGCTGGCGAAACAGGTGCTGGAGATGCTCGGCGATGACCCGATGGTGGAGTCGTTCGGCACCGCCGGGCTAGGGTTCATCAACATCAAATTGAAAGACTCGTGGATCGCCGAGCAAGTGCGGCTCATTGCAGCCGACGAGCGGTTGGGGGTCGCCAACGCCGCGACCCCGAAGACGTTCGTCATCGATTACAGCGGGCCGAACGTGGCCAAGCCGCTGCACGTCGGCCACCTGCGGAGTACCATCATCGGCGACGCGCTGGTCCGCATCCTGCGGTTCCTCGGCCACACCGTCATCGGCGACAACCACCTCGGCGACTGGGGCACGCAGTTCGGTATCCTCATCCACGGGTACAAGAACTTCTTGGATGCGGAAGCGTTCGAGAAGGACCCGGTGCGGGAGTTGGCCCGGCTGTACATCCACATTAAGAATTTAGCGAAGGCCGGGGATGACGACGTGGACGCGGCGGCCGGCGATATCATGGACGCCTGCCGGGCGGAGACGGCAAAGTTGCACGCCGGCGACCCGGAGAACGTCGCCCTGTGGCAGCAATTCATGCCGCACTGCCTGGACATGTTAAGGCCGATTTACGACCGCCTGGATGTGAAGATCGACCACGCCCTCGGCGAGAGCTTTTACAACCCCATGTTGCCGAGCGTGGTGGAAAGCTTGATCGCCAAGGGCATCGCCGTCGAAAGTAACGGCGCGCTGGTGGTGCCGAACGCCAAGGGGATCGTGCCGAAGCCCGACGAGATGGACAAGGAAGAGCCGCCGGCATTAGTCCGCAAGCGGGACGGCGCGTTCACGTATACGACGACCGACCTTGCCACCATTCAATACCGGTTGGAGACGTGGCAGCCAGACGTGATCCTGTATGTCGTGGACGCCCGGCAGGCGCTGCACTTCAAGACGCTATACGCCAACGCCAAACGCTGGCTCGGCCTCACGACGGAGATGCAACACCTGTCGTTCGGGTCCGTGCTGGACAAGGACGGCAAGCCGTTCGCGGCGCGGAAGGGTGGCGCACCGGAGTTGACGACGCTCCTCGACGAGGCCGCCGCCGAAGGGCTGAAGAAGTACGAGGAGAGCCTCGCCAAGCAGAAGGCGGACGGCCACGACGTGCCGGACCTGACCGACGCGCGGAAGACGGAGATCGCCGAAGCGGTCGGGTTCGGGGCGGTGAAGTACGCCGACCTGAGCGGCAACCGCACCAGCGATTACAAGTTCGACCTGGATAAAATGCTGGCCACCACCGGCAACACGGCGACGTACATGCAATACGCTTACGCCCGCTGCCGCAGCATCTTCCGCAAGGGCAACGCCGACGAGACCGCGTTCCGCACCGACCCGCCGGCGGCGACGATTACCTTCCCGGCGGAACGGACCTTGGCCCTGCAACTCCTGAAGTTCGGCGACGTGCTGGCGGAGGTACAAGCGAAGTACGAGCCGCACCACATCGCCGCGTACCTGTTCGACCTGGCGCAGGCGTTCAGCGCGTTCTACGAGGCCGGCAGCAAGGACAACAGCCGGAAAGTGGTGAACGACACCAACCCGCCGGAGGTGCAGGCCAGTCGGCTATTATTGACCGACCTGACCGCACGCATGATTCGCACCGCCCTGGATTTACTCGGCATCCGGACGGTCGAGCGGATGTGAGCCATGCACCACGACAAGGATCGCAGCGGCAAGTGGCTGCTCAGCCAGCACGGGGATTCGATCCTCCGGTTGGCCGGGCTGACCGGCTTTTCGTCGTGGAAGCATGTGCCGTCGGAGGTGGTCGCGCCTCGCCGGTTGCTCGACGGCCTCCTCGAAATCCGCTACCCGAACGACCCCGAGCCGACGTTCGTGCTGGTCGAGATCGAATCCTACGCCGATGCCGACGCCGACCGGCAGGTGTTCGACGACATCGCTCTCGTGATGCTGGAACAGCGCGCCGTGCCGGAGGTCGTCACGCTGGTGTTGAAGCCCAAGGGGAGCGCGCGGGTGTCGGGGACGGCCGACCGCCGTAGTCGGAGTGGGGTGGTGCGCGTCGGCGGGTCGTGGCCGGTGGTACAATTGTCGGAGGTGGACGCGGAACCGTTGCTGAACGGCCCCGACATCGGCCTCGTCCCGTGGGCCCTGTTCGGCCGCACGCCGATGACGGCGGAGCAACTCGTGGCCCGGTGCGTCGAGCGGGCAGACGAAATCGCCGAACCGCACCGGCAGGCGGGGTTCCTGGCGGTCGCGGAGATTCTCGCCGGGTTCGCGTTTCCAACGGCGGACATCGTTCCCTTGTTTCGGAGGAAGCCCATGATCGTCACGGAAGCCCTCGATTCTTACGCGCTGCGAGAACTCCGCGCCGAGTT
>JBBRUO010000417.1:0-5806 GCA_038247725.1 Gemmatales bacterium | reverse complement strand
GCGGCTCACTTCCCCCGCGCGGCCGTCGCCTGCTTCGCGGCTTCGGCCACGATGAGCGCCTCCACTTCCTTCCCCCACACCGACGGCAGGCCGTAATACACCATCGCGCCGCCACCCTCGTACCCGCCTTCCTTTAGCACTCGCGCCGACGGGATGTACGCCATCACGTCGTTGGCGTAGGCCGTCACCCACACCGGACCGAGTTCCTTCTTAAACCGTAGCGAGTAATCGACCACCACTTCCCCGCCCAGATGCAGCCACGTTAAGTCGCCGAGTTGCCACGTCTGAATCGGGTACGGATAACTCGCCGGCAGTTCCTTCTCGGTCTTTAACTTCTCCATTAACATCTTGGCCCGCGCGGCGACGTATTTATTCGGATCTTGCGAGTCCTTCGCCAGTTGCTCGCGCGTCGGCAACTCGTGCAGTGGCAGCGCGATTTCCTTGTAGATCGCATTTGAAGTCGGCTTAACGGCGAACAATTGTTGCTTCAACACTTGTTGCACGGACTCGGCGAGTTGCGCGCCGTACTTCTCCGCGAGGGCTAGTGTCCGGCGGGGGATGGGGTTCTGGTCCGCGCCGCAGCCGGCCCAGAACACGGCCACCGCGCCGGGGTTCGCCTTCTCCACTGCTTGCATCGCGTAGCCGGGGTAATCGCCGGACCACTTCAGGGAGTCGAGCGTCGTCGCGTGGCAAGCGTAGCCGAAGACGATGCCCTTCACCTTGCCGGCCTTGTCCCGCGCCACCAGCACCGGCACGTCGTGATCGACCGGCCCTTTCAGCGTGCCGGCCTTGATCCGCTCCGGCACTTCCGTTTCCTTGTTTTCGCGGCGGTTCACGGCGAACGAGCATTTCCCTCCGCCCATGTTCAACGACACCGGTTCCAGGTTCTTCACCGCCTGCCCGACGGCCTTCTCGATGATCGCCGGCAGCGCCGTCGTGTACTCGTCCACCAACTTGTTCTGCTCGGCGGACAGGAAGTACATGCTCCGCAGGTTCAGCCCGACCACCGGCCCGCAGTGGGTGTGCGAACAGGCCAACACGATCCGCTCTTTCGGGATGTCGAACGCCTTCGTCAGCCGGCTTCGGACGTGCAGCGACAATTCGCGATCGATGCCGACCAGATCGAGCGACACCAGCAGCAACTTCTTTCCGGCGGCGTCTTCGAGGACGGCGGCCTTCGTGAACAGGTCGATTTCGGTGCCCTTGGCGGGCTGGGTGCGGGCGGCGTACCCGGACATCCAGATCGACTTCGTCGGCGTGATCGTCTCGGCCGCGAACCCGGCCTTCCACGTCGGCCCGTCGGCGGCGAACGCGGGAGAAACCAGGAGCAGCGCGAATAGGGCGAAGCGGAGGCGGGGCATGGGGCACCGGGTGGTCAGTGGATGCGGAGGTCAGCGAGGGTACTGGTGTAGGTCGATTCCAGTTCGAGTGGGACGGCCAAGGATGGGGTGAGCCAAAGTGGGACCGTGGGCAACTCGTCGCCGAATCCGACCGCGGTCGCCCACACATCCAGCGTGACTTTGCCGGTGCCGAGGGCGAGACCCGGCTTCTTCGTCGTTTGCTTGGTGCGGTAACTGGTCACGAACAGGCCTGACGGCGACTGCCACCGCACCGATTCGGGCGCGCCGAGCAACTCGCACAGGGCGTCGTGTAGGTTCACCGCCGGCGCCGGAACCAGATCGACGACGGCGACCGACACCCCACCTTGCAGCAAACTGGCGCACTTGATGGCGAACGTCTCGACGCCGTCGGCGGTCTTGTTCGACGGGCTGACCAACTCGATGGCGGCCACCAACGTCCAGCCGTCGTCGGCGAACACTTGCACTTCAAACAAGGCGAGATCGGTGAACGTGATGCCGTCGGCCGAGAGTGTCGCGGCCGGGGCGATGTAGGTGGCTGGCGTGGTCAGGGTGGCCACCCCGCCACCGTCCGTGCCGCCGCCGGGGTGATAGCCGTTCATCCCGGCGAACAGCGATCCGCTCTCGTCCACGGTGGCGATGTCGATCTCCGCCGACGTGCCGACGTGGAGCGACGGTTTCGCTTCAAACCGAACGGGCAGCCGACCGTGGTTCAAGTACCTCGTAATTTCGGAAGACCACATGCTGTGGAACGAGGCCCACTGGTTGACGGTGGTCAGTTTGGCCTGATTCTTGAGTGGCATCGGTATTCCTCCAAGGTTACTCGTAGTTCATGGCGTCGAGGGCAGCGGAGTACGTCGGTTCGAGTTCGAGCGGGACGACGACGTTGGCGGACAGCCACAAAGGCAGCGTCGGCAGGGCGGTGCCGACGGTCAACTCCCGTCGCCACAGGTCGAGACGGACGCGGCCGTTGCCGCGCGCCGTGTCCGGCCCGTCCCGCCCCTGAGCGGTGCGGTAGCTGACGGCCGCCAACCCGGACGCGGACGCCCACCGGACGGTGGCCGGCAGTTCCAACAGGCCGCACAGGTCGTTGTGGAAGTTGGCCGCCCGCTTCGGGATCACGTCCACCACCGCCACCGACACCCCGGCCTGAAGGTAGCTCGCGCACTTGATGGCGAAGTCCCGACGGGAGTCCGGGCCGTCCTTGTTCGACGGGCTGATCAACTCGACCGCGGCCACCAGCTTCCACCCGTCGCGGTAGCCGAACACCTGCACCTCGAACAGGTCCGGCCGGGTGAATGTCACGTCCTCGATGGTGGCGTCCGGTTCGGCCGTCACCTCCGCTTCGACATCGACCTGCGCCTCCGTTTCGGACAGGGTGGCGACTCCCCCACCGCCGCCGCCGCCGGTCGGGTGAAACCCGTTCATCCCGGCGAACAGGTTCGGCGGCGTCACCACCTCCAGCGCGCCGACATCGATCTCGGCCATCGTGCCGACGTGCAGGTTCGATTTCGCCTCGAACTTCCCCTTTTTCCCGAACCGCCCGTTCAGCCGTCGCATGATCTCGTAAGCCCACCCGCCGTGGACCGTGGTCCACTGATCCACGGTGCGAGCCGTCGCATGGTGCCGAAGCGGCATGTCGCTTCCTCCTCGTGAGTATTCATCATACCCCATCCGTCACTCGTGCCGCAGCGCCTCGACCGGTTGCACCCGCGACGCGCGGCGGGCCGGGTACAGCGCCGCCAGCGTCGTGACGACCACCGCGAACAGCACCGCCCCGCCGCTCAGCCACAGGGGGAACTCGAACACCGTGTCGGTCACCAACTTGTCATTCGACTGGCTCTCGATCATCCGTCGCACGAGGCCGTCGCCGGGGATGGACAGCCCCCACGCGGCGGCCAGTCCGACCAGACCGCCGGCCAACCCGATCACCGCCCCTTCGGTCAGGAACAGCAGCAGGATGGTGCCGTCGCGGGCACCCAGCGACTTCCAGATGCCGATCTCCTTCGTGCGTTCGAGTACGCTCGTGAACAGCGTGTTCGTGATCCCGATGGCGGCCACCAGCAGGGAAATCAGGCTGAACAGGTTCAACCCGGCGGCGATCAGCGTCACCTCCCGCTTCACGTTGCGGTACGCCTTCAGCATGGAGAACTGATCCAGCCCGGCGGCGGTCACGCCGTCCACGACGGCCTGCAAGTCGCCGCCCGGCGTCACCCGCACGAACGCCCGCTCGTACCCGATGCCGACCGTCTCCGCCGACCACCCGACGACGCGCTCCCCGCCGGACACCGTGGCGAACAGGTCGGTGCCGTCGCCCTGCAACCGGTGCGGCAGGCGGAACGGGTCGGCGTCCCGCTCGGCCGGCCGCAACTCCCGCAGCACCCCGACGACGGTGAACTCGGCGGTGTGCCGCACCGGTTTCTTCTCGTCCGCTTTCACCGGTCGGGCCATCACCGCCTTCACCATCGCTTTTTCCAGCGGATTCAGGTCGAACGTGTCGATCTTCCCCGGCAGTTGCGCGACGATCTTGTTCAGCGTCTCCATCTGGCTCTTCGTGACGGCTTCTTGCACGTCGCCGCCACTGCTGAGCAGCGACGCCAGCGACCCGGCCCTCTCGAACTCGCTCCTCCCGACGACCACCCGCACGGTCTTCCCGACGGCCGCCGCCAACTCCGCGTCGGTGCGGAGGCCCACCTCGTACAGCAGCATCTCCGACACGGCGGCTTCGGTCGGCGAATCGGGGTTCGGCAATCGCCCGTGCAACAGCCGCGTGTCGAGGGGCGGGTCGAAGTGGTCGAGTCGGCCGCCGAACAGTGCCCCGCCGGCGTGCCGCTCGCCGACCCACAGTTGTCCGTACCCGTTGCGGAAGGTGCGGACCTCGGCCACGTCGGGCAGTACCGCCAGCGGGGCGAGTTTCTCCTTCGTCAACAGGGCGAGTTCCCCCGGCCGGTATCGCTGCCGGTATTGCGCGATCCGCCGTTGCCGGAGTCGCTCCCGCCGCTCGGTCGGAACAGACTCATCCACGGCGATCTCGGCCGGCGGGATGTCCTTCTCGGCGACGACCTTCATCCCCCGGTTGGCCGGGAACACCGTCACCCACCAGAACTCGTCGCGGGAGCGGAACTCGTTGTCGATGAGCGCCCGCAGGCCGATGCCCAGGGACAGGCTGAACGCCAGCGCGCACGCGCCGACGGCGACGCCGAGCAGGGTGAGCGTGGAGCGGCCCTTCTGCCGCCACAGGCCGCCGACGGCGGAGCGGAACACGTCGCGGGTGCGCATGGGCAACCGTTGGGAGAGGGAAGAATCCGATGCGGGGATGATACGGCGGGGCGGAGGCGGCGAACTCTACTCCACGCTCCTGAACGGCGATACACTACGGCGAACGATTCCTCCCGGTGCGAGCAGACCCGATGACCCCTCAAGAGTTCATCGCCAAGTGGAAGGCCGCCGACCTGAAAGAACGGGCCGCCTGCCAGGAACACTTCCTCGACCTGTGCCGGCTGCTCGACCAGCAGACTCCGGCCGAGGCCGACCCGACCGGCGCGTGGTACACCTTCGAGAAGGGGGTGAACAAGGACACCGGCGGGCAGGGGTTCGCCGACGTATGGCGGCGCGGCTTCTTTGGTTGGGAGTACAAGGGCAAGAAGAAGGACCTGAAGGCCGCCTACGTCCAACTCTGCCAGTACCGCGAGGCCCTCGGCAACCCGCCCCTGCTCGTCGTCTGCGATCTGAACCGCTTCGAGGTCCACACCAACTTCACCGGCACCATCAAGGAAGTCCACGCCTTCGACCTGGACGGCTTGGCCGACTCGAAGAACGTCGAAAGACTCCGCTGGTGCTTCACCGACCCGGACAAGCTGAAGCCCGGCCGCACGCAGGCGCAAGTAACGAAGGACGTGGCCGACAAGTTCGTCCAGATCGCCGACGGCATGAGGGCGCGGGGCGTGCCCGCCGACGACGCCGCCCACTTCCTGATGAAGCTGATGTTCTGCATGTTCGCCGAAGATATCGACCTGCTACCGAAGGACCTGTTCCTGAAGACCGTCACCAACTCGCGGTGGGAGCCGAAAGTCCTCACCAAGTTAATGGCCAGCCTGTTCGAGGCAATGGCCCACAAGGACGGCACCTTCGGCGCGGACCCGATCCCGTGGGTGAACGGCGGCCTGTTCGCCGACGCCAAGGTCATAGTTCAGCCGTATAGAACACTTGCTACTCAAGCCCTTCAAACAATGATTGATTCGCTTTCGATCGGCGCGTCCCGGCACTGTGGTTCGAGTACGTCGGCCACGTCGGTTCGTACTCCTCAGCCTGATCGCCCCAACAGGTCCAATTCGGTCGTGGTCCTCGTGCGAACATCTCCAGGAACGGCCCCGCGCTACACGACTCGATCAGGTCGTACAACTCGTCCGGTTTCCGCGAGTGTTCCCGTTTTCGCGTGCTGATGAACT
>JBBRUO010000416.1:0-5815 GCA_038247725.1 Gemmatales bacterium | reverse complement strand
CATCGTGACGAGCAGCGTGCCGAGGTCGTGTACGGTCGTCGCCGTGGCCCCGCCGGACGATCTGCCGAAAGAAGGAACTCCGGTCAAATTCACCGTCACCGAAAGCGGCCTGCAGCGGTCGAAGTGACACTCGAACGGGCGCTCCCCGTGCCGCCCCTCACCACAAGTCGAAGTGTAATCCCGACCCCACGGAGCGAAACGATGGCGAAGTCCCGCGCGACGGATCGGAAGTTCCTCCCCCGGCTTTTCGCCGGCCTCGTGTTGGCGGTGGCGCTGACCGGCTGTGGTGGCAAGTCGCCGCCTGAAGAACCGGGAGCGAACTCGACTCCTCCGCCGCTCGCCGGCGTCGAACCGGCCGCGCTCGCCGGTCCCGCATACTCCAAGCCGGTGACGGTCGCGAGCAACGGGTTCGTGGAACTCAGTGGGGGCCCGACGGGGTGGGTCATCTCCGAAAGCCCCGACGAAGAAATCCTGTTCACCCGGCTGGGAGACGGCAGCACGCCGATCAAATTCAAACTCGGCCGGGGCGACCAGATGCCCGACACCTGTAGCCCGTCCGCGAGCGTGGCAGCGTCACTCCGTTTGGACGGCGAGGGCGGTGCGACGTTGGTTGCGTTTAGCACCAGTGACGGTAAATCCAGTCGCTTCCCTCTTTCGTCCTCGGACCCCAACCCGCCTCCGCCGCCGCGTCAGAAAAGCGATGCTTGGCGGAACGCGGAGTGCCGCGTCCTCGGGCCGGATCGGTTCCTCACCGTGCGATACACCGGGGGATTCGCCATCTGGGACGGGAAAGGAACGCGGATCGCGGGCCAACCGACGGACGCGAAGATTCCGTTCTTCCAATGGGATACGCACCACCTCGGCTGCCGGCGGGTCGTCGCCCTGACGCCGGACTCGAAGACCTTGGTCCGCCAGAACGAGGACGGGCTGACCGTCTACGACACCGCCACCGCCAAGGAGCGGGTGCGGACGGAAGCGTTTTCCAAACTGGTCACGGACCCGCACCAGATATTGATGGGGACGACCGTCAGCGCGGACGGGGCGCGAATCGCCGCGTTCGTAATTGGCTCGCAAGCCGCCACCCCGCAACCCGACGACTTCAACGCGCGGCAGTGGCTGGTCGTGTACGACGCGGTCACGGGCAAGCGCCTCTCGGCGTCGAAGGTGCGCTATGGGCCGGTGTCGGGCTACGGCCTCCCCATCGGCACCAACCCGTCCGTTCTGGAATGGCCGAAGCACCCCGTCGCGTGGTGGGGCGGTCGTCATGTGATCCTGGGGGGTGCCGTCTTCGCGACGGAAACGGGGGCGAACGTGGCCACGCTGACGTTTGAAGACACCAGCCGGCTGGAAGGCGGGTCGAAGGAGCATCGCCCGGCCCCGCGGCCGGATGATCGCTTCTGGGGCATTTACCTTGAGGACGAGCAAGCCACCGTGTTCGCGCACGCCCCGCCCGCCGACCTCGGTTCCGGTGGCCCGCAGCGGTCCCTCACCATCCGATCGGATCGAATCTTGGAACTGCGGATGAAGGACTAAATCGGCCTCCCGCTCCACGGACGCCGGCCAATAGGCCGGCCCACCTCAACCCACCCAATAAACCCATGCGATTGCTCCTCCTTCTCCTGCTCGCCGCGCCCGCGTTCGCGGCGGAGCCGGATCGCGCGGACATCCTGCTGCGGATGCAACTGGTCATGGGGCCGATGCCGGGGACGGAGCGCAAGGTGCCGCTCGACGTGAAGGAACTCTCGGCGGAGAAGCTCGACGGCTACACGCGGAAGAAGATCACCTTCGCCGTGGAGGACGGCGACCGCGTGCCGGGGTGGTTGCTCATCCCGAACGGAGACGGCAAGAAGCCGGCCATGCTCTGCCTGCATCAGACCATTAACATCGGCAAGGACGAACCGGTCGGCCTTGGCAAACAGGAGAGCAAGCAACAGGCACTGCATCTGGTGAAGCGGGGGTACGTTTGCCTGGCCCCGGATTACCCCAGCTTCGGCGAGTACAAGTACGACTTCGCGGCGGCGTTCAAGGCCGGGAAATATCAGTCCGGCAGCATGAAGGCCATCTGGAATAACATGCGGGCGGTGGACCTGCTACAGTCACTCAAGGAAGTGGACGGCGATCGCATCGGCGTCATCGGCCACTCCCTCGGCGGGCACAACGCGCTGTTCACCGCCGCGTTCGACGACCGGTTGAAAGTGGCGGTCAGCAGTTGTGGGTTCTGTAGCTTCGCCAAATATTACAAGGGTAACCTGAAGGGCTGGACCAGCGACCGCTACATGCCCCGCATCGCGTCGGCGTACAACTCCGACCCGAAGAAGATGCCGTTCGAGTTCGCCGACGTGCTGACCGCCATCGCCCCGCGTGCCGTGTTCGCCATGTCTCCGTTGAAGGACAGCAACTTCGATGTGGACGGCGTGAAAGACGTCATCCAGGCCGTGACGCCGGTGTACGCGAAGCTCGGCGCGAAGGACAAGTTGAAAGCGATCCACCCCGACGCCGGCCACGAATGGCCTGAGGCTGCGCGGAAGGAAGCCTACGAGTTCGTGGACGGGATGTTGAAAACTGCCAAATAAAACGGAACGCGGAGGACGCGGATATAAGGCCGGATCAGTGCCGGGATCAATCCAAGAATTCACTTCGTCCGATCCTCTTCATCCCTACTTTTTTCAGCGTCATCCGCGTTCCTCGTATTCAACGGTTGGTTCCACTCCCATGCTCACCATTGCCGATGTCCGTGAAGCCGCCGACCGCATCCGCCCGGTCGTGTCGCGGACACCCGTGTTTACTTGTTCCACGCTCGACGGCATGGCCGGGCGGCACCTGCACTTCAAGTGCGAGTTGTTCCAAAAGACCGGCAGTTTCAAATACCGCGGGGCGTCGAACGCCGTGCGGAAGCTGGACGACGCGACCGCCGCGAAGGGCGTGGTCACCCACAGCAGTGGCAACCACGGACAGGCGCTGGCGAAGGCCGCGCAGGTGCGGGGGATCACCGCCACCATCGTCATGCCGGCGAATGCCAGCCCGGTAAAGAAGGCTGCGATCCTGGGCTACGGGGCGACCGTCGTCGAGTCCGGGCCGAGCCTGACCGACCGCGAGGAGAAAGTCGCCGAGGTGCAGGCGACATCCGGGGCGACGGTGATCCCGCCGTTCGATCACCTCGACGTGATCGCGGGCCAGGGCACCGCCGCGCTGGAGTTACTGGAGGACGTGCCGACGCTGGACGCCGTGGTCGCGCCCATCGGTGGGGGCGGGCTGATCTCCGGGTTCGCGCTGGCGGCGAAGGGGTTCAACCCGAACTGCCGGGTGTTCGGCGCGGAGCCGATCGGGGCCAGTGCGGCGGCGCAGTCGAAAGCCAGCGGTGACCGGGTGAAACTGGATTCGACGACGAGCGTCGCCGACGGGCTGCTGGCGAATTACGTCGGGCAACTGACGTGGCCGTTCATCCGCGATCAGGTGGAGACCGTATTCACCGTGACCGAGCCGCAAATTCTCGCGGCGATGCGGCTGGTGTGGGAGCGGATGAAGTTGCTCATCGAGCCGAGCGCGGCCGTCGGCGTGGCGGCGGTGCTGAGCGACCCCTTCCGGGAACTGGCGGGGCTGAAAAATGTCGGCATCGTCCTTTGCGGCGGCAACGTGTCGCTTGATAAACTGTATTGGTGACGAAAATCACCCACCACAAGATTTCACCCACTGAGACACCCATCATGCTTCGCGCCGCGCTCGTCACCCTGTTCGCCGTCACCGTCGCTTCCGCCGCCGACCCGTGCGTGTCCGGGGTGCCGGTCGGCAAGCGGCCGGGGCCGTACAGCTTCCTCGTCGCTACCGGGACCGAACGCGGCAAGCAGACGTGCTTCATCTGCGAGCAGGAGAAGAAGCCGGCGGCGGTGGTGTTCGCCCGCAAGCTGACGCCGGAACTCGGCAAGTTGCTGGCCAAGCTGGACGCTGAGACGGTTGCCCGGAAGGACACCGGGTTCAAGGTGTGGATGACCCAACTGGCGGCGAAAGCGGACCTGGACGGGTTGGCGAAGTGGTCGCAAGATCAGGGGCTGGCGAACGTGCCGGTGGGCACGTTCGAGGACGCCGACGGCCCGCCGGCGTACCTGCTGGCCGCCGACGCCGACGTCACCGTGCTGCTGTTCGTGAAGGAAAAAGTTGTGGCGAACTTCGCCTTCCGCGGCGGCGAACTCACCCCGGCGGCGGCGACCGCCGTGCTGAAGGCGGTGCCGAAGCTGTTCGACACGAAATAGCAACCCCTTGGGTAGGGCGACTCAGAGATTCCATTTGAAGAATGATTCACCGCGGAGGGCGCGGAGAAGACACGGGGAAAGAAGGTTTTTTCCTCATGTGCCCTCTAGCGCCCTCCTCGGTGAAATCTTGCTTATCTTCAACCCTTGCCAGCCTTGCTTGGCGTCGTGCGACTTCCGCACCCATCGCGCTTGATTGCCCCGCGGAACGACCGACATCACCGACGCCAGACCGCACAGCACGTGTCGCCTCGCGCGAACCGTGCCTGGGCCTGCTGAGACGCCATCTCACCGAATTCGCACTAGTCTGGTTCTATTAACCGTCTACAATTCTGGTATGGAGGCGGACTCGCCGGCTCTCTCCCACGGGCGACACCATGACGCTGCTCAGCCGGAAGGCCGATTACGCGATGCTCATCCTGTCGCACCTGCACCACACGGCGGACGGCGGCAACGCCCGCACCATCGCCGAGCGGTTCAAGCTGGGCCGCCCGTTCGTGGCGAACATCCTGAAGGAGCTTTGCCAGAAGGGGTTCGTCACCAGCACGCGGGGGGTGAAGGGCGGGTACTCGCTCGCCATGCCGAGCGCGTCGGTCACGCTGGCCCAGTTGCTCGAAGCCGTTGAAGACGGTTTTCAATTGACGGTCTGCACCGACCACCAGCCGGCCGCGACCACCTGCGACGTGTCGCACCTGTGCCCGGTGAAGGGGCCGATGAACGAGATCCACCAGCGGCTGATGGGCGTCCTGCGGAGCGTCACCCTGGCCGAGCTATTCAGCCCGACGGCCGAACCGAGCCTGATTCAGACCCTCGGCGTGATGGCCCCGCACGAGCAGCCCACGAAAGCGTGACGCGCCTTTTCAGGGCGGCCGACTCACTCCGAGAGTCGGTGCCTTGTGTCGCGGAAGAGTCGCTCTCGGAGAGAGCGACCCACCCTAACGAACCAATACACCCCCGGATATCCACCGATGCTGAAGTTCCCGATTTACATGGACAACAACGCCACCACCCGCACCGATCCGCGAGTCGTGGAGGCAATGCTGCCGTACTTCACCGAGCACTACGGCAACGCGGCCAGCCGCAACCACTCGTTCGGGTGGGACGCCGAGGGGGCCGTCGAGGTCGCCCGCGAGCAAATCGCGGCCATCATCGGCGCGACCGCGAAGGAGATCATCTTCACCAGCGGAGCCACCGAGAGCAACAACCTGGCGCTGAAGGGCGTGGCGGCGATGTACAAGAAGAAGGGCAACCACCTGATCACGACGGCGACCGAACACAAGTGCGTGCTGGACACCAGTAAGCGCCTGGAGCGAGAGGGGTATCAGGTGACGTACCTGCCCGTCGATCAGTACGGCCTGGTCACCCCGGAACAAGTCGCGGCGGCGATCACCGACAAGACGATCCTCGTCAGCGTCATGTTCGCCAACAATGAGATCGGCACGGTCCAGCCCATCGGGGCCATCGGCAAAGTGTGCAAGGAGAAGGGCGTGCTGTTCCACACCGACGGCGTGCAGGCCGCCGGCAAGGTGCCCGTGGACGTGCGGGAGATGGGCATCGACCTGCTGAGTTTG
>JBBRUO010000415.1:0-5820 GCA_038247725.1 Gemmatales bacterium | reverse complement strand
TGGACAACCTCTCCCAAGCCCACGCCACCCTTGTGGCGTTCCGCGAGTCGGACTGGGGGAGCGAGCCGGCGGTGCTCGTGCAGCCGCCGCACTGGCCCAGGGGCAAGCCGTCCGCCTCGGCCAACTACAAACGTGCCCTCGTCGCCGCCGAGCAGTCCGGGGCCGACTTCGCCCTCGTCCTCGAAGACGACGTGCGGGTCTGCCGCCACCTGCGGCACAACCTGAGTACCATCCCCGTCGTCGCCCGCCGCCAAGCTGATTGCCTCACCCTGTTCATGCCCGATTTGATCGCCGACCCGTGGGAACGGTGCGAGCCGCACCTCGGCGGTCCACAGATCCCACGGCCGCAGGTTCATCAGCGACTCGGCGTACAGTGCCCCGACATCGGCGTCGTTCGGGAACTTCTCCCAGGCGGCTTTCATCGCGACCGAGTATGCCTTGTCCAATTCCGCGAGGTCTTTCGGCAGCGGGTCGGTGTACCGCAAGGGCGAGAGCGGCGATCAGAGCGCGGTCGGTGTCACTCGCGGTAGCGGCCTTTTCCGTCGCGTGCTTCACCGCGGCCACCGCCTTCTTCGCCCGTTCCGGTTCGATCACCGGCTTGTTGATGTGCCCGCCGTTGGCGACGGCGACGCCCCAGTGGGCCATCGCGCATTCGGGGTCGAGGGCGGCGGCCCGCTCGAAGGAGCGAACCGCCTCGTCGTGGTTGAACGCGAACAGGAACGCCATCCCCTGGTCGAAATACGCCTGCGCGTCGGCGTTCTTGGTGGCGACCTTGCGGGAGTGTTTGCCGAGGCCGTCGAACTTCGTTTCGGCAGCGGGTTTCGCTTTCGGCGGTTGGCCGACGGCCCGCCGGTCGCCCGGCGGGGCGACGAGGAGAGCCGTGACGAACGCCTTACCGACGCCTAGCAGAAACGGGAACCGGAGCATGCGAACCTCCTTTAACATTGCCAGCGCAAGAGACGACGAGGCTCAGACCCTCGTGGTTCGCCGAAGTGAGAAAAACTCGGAAGACATCCCGCAGGTCAACAGGCCTTGCGGGTCAACGGCTACCGGTCGAGTTGGATTGCCGACGGCCCGCGAACCGCGCAACAAATCGGATCGGTCGTGCGAGATTCCACGGCGGACGTGTTCAGTGCTACGGGCAATTGTGGGTTGACGTGGGCTGGAACCGACGATGACATCCGCGAACGAAGACTCCGCGGCGGTTGGTCTCGCCGCGGAGCCGCCGCGAACCTACTTCGCCGCCTTCTTCGGCGGGGCCAGGTGGGTCGCGCCGCCGTAGGCCAACTCGGCCGCCTCCATCACCGTTTCGCCACTTTCGCTCAGTTCAAAGAACGCGGCCAACTCCTCGTCGGACTTCTTCACCAGTTCGTCGAGGCCTTCGCCAACGACTTGATCCGCGACCGACTTCTTCAGGGAAATCAACTCGTCGATCCGTTCCTCGACTGTGCCTTTGCAGACGAACTTGTGGACGAACACGTCTTTCGTTTGGCCGATGCGGAACGCCCGGTCGGACGCTTGGTCCTCAACGGCCGGGTTCCACCAGCGGTCATAGTGGATGACCCGGCTGGCGGCAGTCAGGGTTAACCCGGTGCCGCCGGCACGGAGCGAGAGGATGAACACCGGCGGGCCGGCGGGAGATTGGAAATCGTCCGCGAGTTTCGCTCGCTCTTTGTCGTTGAGGCCGCCGTGCAAGAACGGTGTTTCGGCACCGAGCTTCGCTCGGAGTAGTTCTCCCATTTCCGTGTATTGGGTGAAAATCAACGCCTTCTCCTTGTTCTCTTGCATCTCCTCCAGCAACTCCACGAGGCGTTCGAGCTTCCCCGACCGGTCGTCCAACGTTTCCGAATCAGTAATCCCTTTGAGTTGCGCGGGGTGGTTGCAAATCTGCTTCAGCTTCGTCAGCAGGGCCAGCACGGCGGAACGCCGGTTGCCCGCGTCTTTCAGCTTGGCGAGTTCCGCATCGACGGTCGTTTTGTACAACCCCACCTGCTCCGACGTGAGCGAACACCACTCCACCAGTTCGGTCTTCTCCGGCAGGTCGTCGATAATCCGCTTGTCGGTCTTCAGCCGCCGCAAGATGAAGGGGGCGACAAGCCGACGCAACTTCTTCAACGCCTCCGCGTTCTTGCCCTTCTGAATCGGCAAGAAGAAGTCCTTCTCGAACATCTTCCAGGTGCCGAGTAGACCGGGGTTCAGGAAGTGCATGAGCGACCACAAGTCGCCGACGTGGTTCTCGACTGGCGTGCCGGTCAGCGCGATGCGATACCCCTTCGGCAGCGCGTAAGCCGCTTCAGCGGTGCCAGATTCGTGATTCTTGATCGTCTGGGCCTCGTCCAAAATCACCCCACTCCAGGGCACCTTGCCCAGCAGTTCACCGTCGGCGCGGAGGGTCGGATAAGTAGTCAGGACGACCGCCTTCCGTTGAACAGTGGCGAGCAAATCGCCGGCGCTGTTCGCCCGCTTCGGGCCGGTGTGCGTGTGGACCGCCAAGCCCGGAGCGAACTGCTCTAATTCTTTACACCAGATGGAGACCAGCGTTTTCGGACACACCACGAGCGCCGGCATCGTGTCAAGGTTCGATTCGCGGCGGTGGAGCAGGAACGCGATGGTCTGGATCGTTTTGCCAAGCCCCATCGAATCGGCGAGGCACACGCCGACGCCAGCCGCGATGAGGCTCGTCAACCACTCGAATCCGACCTTCTGGTAGGGACGGAGGTTTGCTTGCAAGCCTGTCGGCAACGGCAACTCGGGCGGCGTGCCAAGCGTGGACACCTGCGACAGCCAGTCGAACGGGTCCGTCTCGGCCTCCGGTCGTTCCGCCGCGAGAAGTTCGATGACTTCGGTCAGTGGCTTCCGCCCGACCCCGCCGGTTTCGAGAATCTCAGCAGCTTGCAGGGCCTGTTCCGGGGTCACGACAACCCACTCACCGCGCAGTTCGATCACGCCAGAGTCCGTCGCCATGTCCGCCAACTTCGCCACCTGCGCGAGTTCTTCGTGCGTCAACGGCTGGTCGCCCAGGGCGAGTTGCCAGTCGAATTCGACCACGCGGTCGAAGCTGAGCAAGCCCGAACTGACGGCTTCCTTCTGCGACACGCGAATGGTTCGACGGAGTCGCGGACGGTCTTCGTCGATCATCCACATTGGAAGGCGAACCGGGATGCCGGCGTCGTAGAGTAGGGGTAGCGCCTCCCGCAGGAAGCGGAGGACGCCGTCGCGGGTCAGGGGGATGTCGGCGAATTGCCCTTGGGAGCGCGGCGTGAGTTTCCACCCGCCGGCGGAAAGCGCTTCCTCGACCGAGAGGATAGTGCCGTGGGCCGGGGTCTGTCGAACCGGAAGGGCCGACACGAAGTGCTTGGGATCTTTGGGAGATTGGTATTCAAACGCGAGAAAGCCAAAGCCCGCCTCGTCGTCCGCAACCGAGTGAAGATCGAACGCTTTGAGGCGAACGGTCAACAGCCAGGTCGCAATCTCAAACGGTCGAAGCACGTCCGCGAGCGGGCTAAGTTCTCCGCTCTCGGTCCAGAGTTGGCGCGAGTTCGTCACCTTCAACCTTCGAGTTCTGCCTTTTCCCTCCGTGGCGAACCGGCGAGACACGGAGTAGGTGCAGGTCGGATTTCGCTGAGCGAGTGCGACAACGTTCGCGAAGTACTCGTCGGGTGTCGTACTTGCGTGGTGTGGTGGCAGTAATACCCGCGAAACTTCTCGGACGATGTCGTCAAGTGTGCCATCAAATCCAACAGGTATGAAGTCGCTCGTCAAGTATTCGATTTTAAATGCGTAGTCTCCAAGCTCCACGGAACTTGTGATTCTGAGTCCACCCCGCGCATGCAATCGAGTCGTCAGAACGTCTCTCGCACTCATGCGAACTCCTTCGGTGTTGTGACCCCTCGCGGACGTGGTGGCCACACCACAATAAGTTAATCGGTAAACAGGTCCGTGATTGGTGTCGGCGGAAGCAGGCACAACTTGCGCCCGGACCCCACGACAGCGACCGCTGTTTGCGTAGACTCTCCCAACCACGTCTGCCGGATGACTTCGTACCGGTGTTCGCAATCGAACCAAGAGAACGCGAGAAACCGTAGGTACTTGGCAAGGAATCGGTTCAGACTCTTTGCACTAAACTGGCCGGTCCTGATTGACGACTCTCGACTGATGCGAAATGTAGCAAGTCGATCCGTCGTCGTCCGCAACGTGTATTGGACGCAAAGGGTGGAACGGGACAGTTGAAACCTGGGCGACAGATACCACTGGCACAACTGGCGTAACGTCGCGGCAAACGTCGCGTCCGAATCTTCAACCGCCAACATCGCCTCGCGCAATTGAGCCATCCCGGACAGCCACTGGCTAACGAACGCGCAATACTTCCTCTCGGCGAATTCTAGCGGGTCCATAGGTCGAACTCTCTCGCGAACGAGTCCTGTTGAGTTTGCCCATGAACCCGTGTCGGATTCGGCTACTTCGCCGCCTTCTTCGGCGGGGCCAAGTGGGTCGCGCCGCCGTAGGCCAGTTCGGCCGACTCCATCACGGTTTCGCTCAGCGTCGGGTGCGGGTGGATGCTCTCCAGGATGTCCCGCGCGACGGCCCCCATCTCAATCGCCAACACGCTCTCGGCGATCATCTCCCCGGCCCCGCTGCCGGCGATCCCGACGCCCAGCACCCGCTTGCTCTCCGGGTCGATCAGCATCTTCGTCAGCCCGTTCGTGATGTTCAGCGCCACCGCCCGGCCGCTCGCCGCCCACGGGAATTTCAGCACCTCGTGCGGGACGTTCCCGGCGACCGCCTCCTTCTCCGTCAGACCGGCCCAGGCGATCTCCGGGTCGGTGAAGATGACGGCCGGGATGGCGCGGGGGTTCCACTCGGCCGGTTCGCCGAGAATGGCTTCCACCGCCACGCGGGCTTCGGCCGTCGCCTTGTGCGCCAATCCCGGTTCGCCCGCGACATCCCCGATGGCGGAGATGTGCGGCACTGCCGTCCGCCGCTGGGCGTCCACCGTGATGAACCCCTTCGCGTCCAGGCTCAGGCCGGCTTTCTCCAGATTCAGCCCGGCGGTGTTCGGCCGGCGGCCGACCGACACCAGCACGCGGTCGAAGGTGAGTTCGCCGGGCACGTCTTTGCCTTCCAGAGTGACGACGATGCCGCCCTTGGTCGGGTTCAGCCCCGCCACTTTCGTGTCCACGTGGATCTTGTCGAAGTCCTTACGGAGCCGCTTCTCCAGCACCGCCACGAGGTCACGGTCGGCCAGGGTGAGGATGGAATCGAGGGCTTCGACGACCGTCACCTTGCTGCCGAGCGCGGCGTACACGCTGCCGATTTCCAGGCCGATGTACCCGCCGCCGATGACCAGCAGCGTCTTCGGGATGTCCGGCAGCAACAGCGCGGCGGTGCTGTCCATGACGCGGTCGTCGCCGAGTTGCCACGGCTTGGGCACGGCCGGCACCCCGCCGGTGGCGATGATACACTTCTGGAAGCGGATGGTCTGCGGCGCGTCGCCCGTCACTTCGACGGTGTTGGCGTCCACGAACGCGGCGTGCCCGCGCACGGCGGTGGCGTTGCGGCCCTTGACCAGCAGGGCGATGCCGCCGGTCAGCTTGGCGATGACCTTCTGCTGGACGAACGTCCGCATCTTGTCCAGGTCGATTTTCGGGTCGCCGAAGGTGAGGCCGATCTCGGCCGCTTCCTTGGCTTCGTGCAGGATTTTGGCCGCGTGCAGGAGCGCCTTGCTGGGGATGCAGCCGCGGTTCAGGCAGACGCCGCCGAGTTTGGGGTCTTCGTCCACCAGGGTGACTTGCATGCCGTGGTCGGCGGCGTGCAGGGCGG
>JBBRUO010000414.1:0-5822 GCA_038247725.1 Gemmatales bacterium | reverse complement strand
TTCAAGATCGACCCGCGACGACACCCGCCGTGGGAGTCGTTCGCGGACATGTTGACGGCGGGGTGCGTGGCCCAGTTGTGCAAGACGCTACCCGAAGACTGTCGAGCGGCTCCGAGGATCGGCGGTGACATCCGCGACGAGGACGACTTCCTCACGACGGAAACAGCATTCGCGCCGACCGCGACGTGTGGCGATGTACCACCGGCGCAGTCGTTCGTCTGGGCGGAGTGGGCGCGGCGGTCGTTCCAGGCGGTCGTCTACTCCGACCGCTATTCCCACCGGCTCGCCGCCGTGTTCGAGCTGGTCTGTCCCGTTCACAAGGAAGACCCGACCACGCGGCAGGCGTTCGTCACCCGCTGCACCGCCCACTTGCAAGCGGGTACGTCGGTCGCCCTGCTGGACATCGTGACCACTTGTTCCGACGAACCTGTACGCCGAACTGATGCGGTTCCTCGGCCTGCCCGCCCCGGCGGTCGCGGGCGAATCGGGCGACCTCTACGCAGTCGTCCTTCGCCCACGATTCTTCCAGGACGGCGGCGGCAAGCGGGTGGAAGTTACGTCGGCGAAACTGACGGTCGGGCAGCCACTCCCCCGTTTGCCGTTGGTAGTTGAGTACGGTGCCGCCGTCCTCCTCGATTTGGAAGCCGGATACGAGCGCGCGTGTCAAGACCTGCGAATCCCACCGTCGTGAGGAACTCCGCCTTGCTCGAAACCCTGCCGCCGGTTCGCCCGAAGCGGACAATCACCGGCATGTCCGCGATCCTGCTGCCGTTCCACTCGGACGGGGGCGTGGACTGGCCGGGGTTCCGCGCGCACGTCGCCCGCACCGCCGACAACGGGCTTATCCCGGCCGTGAACATGGACACCGGGTACGCCCACCTGATCGACGCCGCCACGAAGGAGCGGGTGCTAGCGGAGACGGCCGCCGAGTTGGGCGGGCGACCGTTCGTCGCCGGGGCCGGAGTGTTCGATTCACCCGGCGCGACCGTGGATCTGGACGGGTACAACCGGGCCATCGCACAGATTCAGAAGCACGGTGGCACGCCGGTGATCTTCCAGTCGTTCGGCCTGACCGCGCTGCCGGGGCCGGAAGTGGTGAAGGCGTATGAGGCCCTCGGCCGGGTGTGCGACCGGTTCTTCGGGTTCGAGTTGGGCACCCAGTTCGCGCCGTTCGGCCGCATCTACGACCTGGACACCTATGCCGGATTGATGGGGGTGAAGGCGTGCGCCGGCGCGAAGCACTCCAGCCTGCACCGCGAGCCGGAGTGGGCGCGGCTGAAGTTGCGGGACAAGGTGCGTCCGGACTTCCTCGTCCTCACCGGCAACGACCTCGCCATCGACATGGTGATGTACGGCAGCGACTACCTGCTCGGCTTAAGCACCTTCGCACCGGACCTGTTCGCCAAGCGGGACGCGCTGTGGGCGGCCGGCGACCCGGACTTCTTCGAAGTGAACGACCTGCTCCAGTACCTCGGCTTCTTCGCCTTCCGCCCGCCGGTGCCGGCGTACAAGCACGCGGCGGCGATGGGTCTGAAACTGCGCGGGTGGATCGCGTGTGACGACACCCACCCCGGCAGCCCGCCCCGGCCGGCCGCCGACCGCGAGGTGCTGCGGGACATCGTCGAGCGGATCGCGGCGGCCCTGTGAGCCGTTGCGCGGCCCGCGACTACTTCGTCAGTTGCACCTCGAACCGCACCTCGTATGGGCGGACTTCCGGCAGTTTCGAGACGACGGCGGCCGCTTCCTTCGCCAGTTGTTCCGTGGTGGTGACGATGGTGACGGTCAGTTTGCCCTGGCCCGTCTCGGTGACGCGGACCTGGTTCACCCGGCTGAAGCAGGCGGCGCGAATCCGCGCGGCCACGTCCGGCGTCTCCGCCGCTTCCGGGGACTGCTGCCCCCGCACAAGCGGCGACGGGGTGGCGGCGACCGGGACGACAGTGCCGGGGTACGTCCGCGTGGTCACCGGCACCCACTGCGGGTCGGCCGGCTGCGGGGACCGAGGCGGCAGGGCCGACGGCACGCCGGGCGACGACGGCAGGGGCGTGACGGATTGCCAGTTCACCTCCGGCGGCGGGACGACCGGTTCCCGCACCGCCGGCGTCGAAGTCACCGGCTGACCGCCGGGCACGGTCGTTCCGCCGAGGGGGACCGCCGACGGGTGGCGCGGGTCGAACGACGGCTCCGGTTCGGCCCGCACGGTCCGAGAGGCGGCCCGGTACGCGGCGTCGTACCCGTTCGGGTTGCCGGCGTACACCGGCGGCTCCACCCCCGGCGACGACGGCGGATACACGATCGGCACCGGGAACGCCCCAGGTGTGGCCCCGGTGTGCTGGTGCCAGTTGGCCGACCCCTTCGGGTACAGCCCGTGCGGGGCGTACTGGTTCGCGCCGGGGGTGGTGCTGCCCCACCCGTACCAGCGGTAAGCCGGCGGCCCGGCGTACACCTCCGGTTGCGGCCGGCCGGCCGGCGGTTGGCTTTCGGCTTGCGGCGGCGGGGCGTATTCTTGGGCGACGAGTGGCGGTGTGGTCTGATAGCCGGGTTGCGGCGCGGCAGTCATCTCGGCCGCCGTCGGTCTCCCGACGACGAACTCCCTCACTCCCGACCACGCGCCGCCGAGCCATGTCCGCGTTCGGCCGGGTGCGGACGGCGGCGGCGGTTGACCGTAGTACCCCTGAACCGGCACCCGGTACGCGCCGGCGTCCGGGATGTCCGGGTACGCGGAGCGGGCCACCGGGATGGCGGCGGGGTTGTTCGGGTCCACGGGGAGCAGGCGGGCGGCCGGCGACTGCGCGAGCGCGGACGCCCCCCCGCCGACCGCGGCCGCGATCACCCATCCTCGGAAGCGTCGTCCTGTACGCATGGCGGTGAACTCCGACTCCGTTCGTGGGGACAGCGACTGGCGGGTCCGTGCCGGTCGGGCGTTACTTCGCCTTCGGGATCGTTTGCGTTCGACCGGTCGTCGGATTCTGGGGCGGCGGGAAGAAACCGGTCCGCGCGCCGCCGGACGCCTGCCCGTATTTGTTGCCGAACAGCACCGGGTGCCCCGTCGGCGGCAGCGACCCGGTCGGCTCGAACGGCGTGGCCGACTCGTAGGCCGGCAACGCGGCCGGCGGCAGGAACCCCGTCTGCTGCGGGAACGCGCCGGGTTGCGAGCCGAGCGGCGGGGCGAACGGCGACGGCGGCGGTTGGAGCAGCGGCCGCGCGAAGTTGTAATAGTTCGTCGCCGGGTTGCCGGTGCCGTTTAGCAAGTTCAAGTACGGGCTGATCGGCGACTGCTGCGGGCGGTTGCCGAATGTCGGCGGCGCGAGCGGCGGGTACGCCGCCCCCCCGCCTGGGATGCGGTTCGGCATCTGAGCGGTGGCGGCGGCCGAGACCGACAGCAGGACGACGACGGTCAGGCGTTTCATCGCTCTGTTCCTCTCGCGGCGGGTTAGCGTCCCAAGCCTTGGTTGCCGAAGCCGAGGCCGCGGCCGGAAATCTGGTTCACGGTGCTGGCCCCGAGCAGGGTCACCCCCAGCACCTTCTCGACCGGCCCCAGCACGCGGGCCAGGGTGGTCGTCACCGTCACCGCCCGCTGCGCCTTGATGTACAGCCGGTCGCCGGGGAAGAGTTGCCAGTTCGTGCTGGACTGCCCCCACTGCGTCAGGCCGACCCAGTCCACGGGCAGGATCTGTTGCGGCTGGTTCGGGAACGGCGTCCGCCGGGCCACCCAGATGTTCCGCTTCGACGACACGTCCGACAGCCCGCCGATGCGGGCGACCGCCGTGAGGACGGTCTCCTTCCCGGTGATCGGCAGTTCGACCACCTGTTCCCCTTGCCCGCCGCCGTCGGTGATGACGAAGTACGACTTGCTATTGTACTCGGTCACGTCCATCACCACCAGCAGCGCGTCCGGGTCGATGCCGCTGGAGTCCTTCTCGATCTGCGGGGCGAGGGCGTTGCGGACGGCCTCGGCGGCCTGCTTCAACGTCAACCCGCTGACCGGTACCGACCCGTACACGCCCAGATACACGGTCCCGTCCGGCCGCACCCGGTGCTGTCCCTCGACGGGCTGGATCGGCAGCGGCCGGTCCTGGTCCGAGTAGATCGTTCTCCCAGACTTCTCGTCCCGCTTTGGCTTGTCTTTTGCGTCCTTCAACGGTTCGCGGAGGCGGGCCTGGATGAGCAGCACGTCGGGCGGCTCGATGACGTACTCCGGCAGGTTCACCATGTTCAGTTCCGTCGGCACGGTGCCCCGTTCGGGCACGGTGATCGGCGGGTCCGGGCGGTGCGCCGCCAGCCGCGGGTGAACGCAGCCGACCGACGTCCACGCCGAGACCGCGGCCATCCCGAGCGAGATTCGGCGGAGCGTGCGGTGCGTCCGTGCCATCGGCTTTCCCCTTAAATGACGTGGGGGAACGGCGACCCGGTCGCCCGACCCGCCCGGTTCACCGGGTCCCACGCCGGGGGAGTTATCGGCGAACCCGGAAAGGTCGCTCCAGTTTTCTTAACAGAAGTGATCCGCGCCGCCGGTATTCCCGGTCGTCCTCGCGGTTAAAATGACGGCAGGCCGGGAAACTGACTCAAGATGTGGAAGTGAGGTAGACTGCACACAACCGCCGACGCGGTTTCTCTCCCCCGTCGTCTCCCCAAGAGGCCCCTCCCATGCCCCGAACACGGACACTCACCCCGGCGCTGGTCGCCCTCGCGGTGGCGGGCGGGTGCGACTCGACCCCCGCCGACCGCCCGGAACCGGCCCGCCCCGTCGCCGCCGACACGCCCCCGTCGCGCGGCAACCCGGACGTCCGCACCGGCACGCCCCGGCCGGACCCGAAGCGGCTGACCTACGACCCGACCACCCACACGCTGACGGTGTACGAAGTGCCCGGCGTGCCGGCCCAGTGGATGGTCCGCACCGGCGGCCACCGGGCGGGCGTGCCGATCCCCCGCACCCACCGGTTCGCCCCCCCGGTGCGGGCAGAGGCGGTGAGCGTCTTCTACGCCGTGCCGAACGGCGGCGCATCCGACCCGGTGACACTGCAAGACATCCTGGAAGCCCACACCCCGCCGGCCGTCCACTGACGGCGACAGGGCGACCGCGGCCGACGCTCACTCCAGGCAGCAACCGGTGCCGGGGCCGCCGGCGATGATCGGCAGGATGCGGCGCTCGAACGGCAGCTTCAGGTACTCGGCCCGGTCGTACACCACCTTGCCGTTGATGACCGTGTGCGTGACGTGCGTGGCGTGCTCGAACGGGTCGCCGTCGTACAGCACCAAGTCCGCGACTTTACCCACCTCGATGCTGCCGAAATCCTTGTCGATGCCGAGCAACTTCGCGGCGTCAATCGTGATCGCCTTCAGCGCCCCCGCGTGGCCGAGGCCGTTCACCGCCGCCATCGCCGCCTCGCTTCGCAGGTTGCGAATCTTCGGGACGTACCCCTCGAACGCGGTGCAAAGGGTGACGGGCACTTTCGCGTCCCGCAACAGGGCGGCGTTGGCCAGCAGCGTGTGTTGCGTCTCAATGCTGCCGGCGGCCCGCTGCATCGTCGGGTGGACGATCACCGGCACCCCGCGCTTGGCCAGTTCGTCGCGGAGCATCCACGCTTCGGTTCCCAGCGCGATCACCGGCTTCAGCTTGAATTCGTCGGCGATGCGAAGAGCCGTGCGCACGTCGTCGGCCCGGTGCGCGGCGAAGATCACCGGCACTTTGCCTTCCACCGCCGGCTTGAGGGCGAGCGCTTTCCCCTTCGCGTCCGCGGACTTCGCTTCCGTAAACGCCTTCCGCACCAGCCCGGCGATGCCCATCCGAGTGGTTTGGCTCTTGCCCTTGGCGGAGTCGCCGC
>JBBRUO010000413.1:0-5834 GCA_038247725.1 Gemmatales bacterium | reverse complement strand
TATGAACCCACGCATCACTTGCCCTCCCCGGCCCACTTCTTGTTGAGGTCGATATTCCGCTTCAGCTCGGTATTGTCCTTCTTTCCACCGCCGAGGTACAGCTTCATATCCGAGTCGTACATCGCTTTTGGTTCCGGCTTGCGGCCTAAGTCGCCCGTCTTCACTTCCCAGTCGACAAGCTTCTTGCGTAGCGTCTCGAGCGTGGCCTTGTGATTCGGGTCACCGGCGAGGTTCATCACTTCGTGCGGGTCAGCGGCGAGGTCGTAGAGTTCTTCGGCCGGTCGCGTCTCCGCGAACAGCAACCTCTCCGTTAAGTCGTCGAGCTTCTTAGCCGCGTGCAGTTCCCGCAACTTCATCACGATGGCCTTCTCGTCCTTGTAGAGGCACGGCTGGAGGTGCGGGCGCTGGTTCATGTCATTGCGAATGTATTTGAACCGATCGGTGCGGACGCTGCGGATGTGTTCCATGGTCTCGTCGCATCGGTCGCGAGCCGCAAACACCGCGTCGCGCTTCGCATAGTCCTTCGCGAACACATTTCGCCCCTGCATCCACTTCGGGACGTCGATCCCCGCGATCGCGAGCGAGGTCGAGGTCATGTCGATGTGTTCGATGAGGTCGTCTCGGGTGGCGCCCTTCGTGATCCCCGGCCCGCGGACGATAAACGGTACGTGCGTGCCCTCGTCGTACAGGAACTGCTTGCCGCGAGCGTGGCTGATGCCGTGGTCGGTCATGAAGAAGATGACCGTGTCGTCGAGCAACTTCTCCTTCTCCAGCCGTGCGATCACGTCCCCGACTTCCTTATCTGTGTACCGGCAGCAGTCGAGGTAGTCGGCCCAGTCTTGAAGGATCACAGGGTCGCGCGGGTAATACGGCGGGAGCACGACAGCAGCGGGTTTGGTGTTCGAGCCGAACTCCTTCTTCACGCGGTTCTGCCAGTTCGCGTTCGGCCCCTGCCCGCGATACTTACCACCGTTGAGTTGAACCTGCATAAAGAACGGCTGGCCCGGTTTGCGTCCGGTCCAGTCGTTGCCGTCGTACATTTTGCGGTCCCACTCGAAGTTGTAATCGGTCTTGCCGAGCTTGTTGCCGGTTGCCTGGAACCCACCGCTACAGGTGTAGTACCCGGCCTTCTGGAACAGTACCGGAGCCGGCACGATGTCGCCCGGCAGGGTGATCTTCAGTTCGCCGCGCCCGCTGCGGTGGTGATGTGCGCCGATGGTCGTCTGGTAGCAGCCGGTGATCAGCGCAGACCGGCACGGGGAACACACCGGCGCGGTCACAAACGTTTTGGTGAAGCGCGTGCCTTCCTTCGCGAGCTGATCAACGTGCGGCGTCTGGATCAGTTTCTCGCCGTAGCAAGAGAAGTTCGCGGACATGTCGTCCACGAAGATCCACACGATATTGGGCTGCTTCACTTCAGCGCGCGTCGCAGACGCGAGCAACGCGACAGCAAAAAGAGAGAGGAGTAGACGGTACATCTGAAAGTCCTGTGGCTGAAAGTCGTTAAGCGTCCGACATGGAGGGCGTAGTAGGTTCCGCACGTTACTTCTTCGGTGCGACGTCGGTGAACGGCGGCTTCTCGAACCGGCAGTCCTTTTCGACCAACCGTGGGTCACCCGCGTCGGTGAGAATCTTCGTGAGCTGTTCCGCGAGTTGCTTCCGGGTGGCCTCGTGCACCTTATCGCCGGCCACGTTCTTCACTTGGTGCGGGTCGGCCTTCAGGTCGAATAACTCCTCCGCCGGCCGCTTGGCGAAGGCGTAATCGTAATGCCACTTCCACTTCGGGTCGGCGCGATGGGCGATCAGCCACGCCTTCGTCGGGCTTGCGTCCATGTCCGGGAACGCAGCGTAGGTGTCGTTCTCCAGTGCGTTCGCGGTCGGCTCTTTGTCGGCCGTCACGCCCTTCGGATCGCCGAGCGGGTAACGATCCGGAGCGAAGTTGCGGATGTACAGGTAATCCTTCGTGCGGAGTGCGCGCTGTGGGTACGGCAGGTTCCCCTCGCGTGCGTTGCCGACGTGCCGCTCGCGCCCAGTCACCGCCCACACGCGGTCTGGGTCAACCTGACCGGCCTTCTTCGAAGCGAGGACCGGCCACAGAGATTTGCTGTTCAGCCCGGCCGGGGGCTTCACGCCACCGATTTCGAGGAATGTCGGGGCGAGGTCCATAAGGTTCACGATGTCGTCCACGACGCGCGGCCCCGGCACGCCCGGCCCTGCTGCTACAAGCGCCACGCCGGTGCCGAAGTCGTACAGGTTGCACTTCCCTCCGGGGAACCCCGGCGCGCCGTGGTCCCCGCTGATGACCACAATCGTGCGGTCGAGTTCGCCCGCGTCCTTCAACTGCTTCAGGATGACGCCGACCTGACCGTCGAACGCCTGCGACTCACCGAGGTAATCGGCGAAGTCCTCACGCACTTCCGGCACATCGGGGAAGAACGGCGGCAGTTTCCCCTTCAGTGCGTCCGGGTCGATGTCCCACAGCGCCTTGCCCGACCCCTTGATCCATTTGCGATGAACGTTGGTCGGGCCGAACCAGAAGAAGAAAGGTTTTTTCGCGTCACGGGCCTTTAGGAACGCGCCGAAGTTGCCTTCCACATGCGCGTACAGATCGGCCTTCGCCTGTGTGGGTGTCTTTCCGCCTTTCACGGCTTGCGTCGCCTGTAGCGAGAACTGGTTGAACGCCATTCCGGACTTCTGGTAGGCGTATTCTTGCTTCCCGATCGGCGCGTCCGCGGGCGTGCCGGGGCTCCAAACCTTCGCCATCTTGCCGATGTTATAGCCGGAGTCGCGGAGCAAAAGCGGGAACGCGGGGATGGTCTCGTCCCACACCGCACCGTTGAGGATCGCGCCGCGACCGGTGTTGAAGAAGTACCGCCCACTGAGCAGCGAGCTGCGGCACGGCGTACATGACGGCGCCGGGACGAACGTATTGCGAAACACCACCCCGCGCCCCGCGACAGCGTCGATGTTCGGCGTCTTGATAACGCTGTTCACGGTCGGCTTCGCGTCGAGTGCCGCATAACACGAAGCGTACCGGCCCCAGTCGTCCGCGAAGCAGAACACGATGTTCGGTTTGTCCGCGGCGCGGCCGCGCTGTCCAACGGAGAGCAGCAGTAACGCGATCACCGCCGCGGTTCGCAAGGTGTGCATGGTCTTCTCCGATGTGTTCTTCGTGTGTCCAGCAGTGAGCAAGTCGAAGCGGAACCTCTCAGTTCTTCTTGGGCGCGGGCTTGTCCTTCTCCGGGTCGTGATCCGGGTTCGGCGTGGGGAGTTGTGCGCCGACTGCCTTGCGCCAAGCCTTCAACTTGGCATGCAATTCGGTAGTTCGCTTCGGCTCACTGGCGGCGAGGTTCGTCTTCTCGCCGACGTCGTCCTTCAGGTTGTACAGTTCGACCTTGCCCGTCTCGAAGAGCTCGACCAGACGCCACTCGCCGAAACGGGCCGCAGAATACGGCGTCGCCCCGCCAGGGTGATAGTGCGGATAGTGCCAGTAGATCGCGTCCCGTTCGGGCGCCTTGCCCCCTTTCAGAACCGAAACCAAGCTCGCGCCGTCCACGGAGTGGGTGGAGGGCACTTTCAGTCCGCACGCCTCGACCAATGTCGGGTACAGGTCGCACGTGATGATCGGCATATCGGACGTAGTGGCCGACTTGGTGATCCCCGGCCAGTGAACGATCAACGGGACGCGGACGCCGCCCTCGTAGGCCGACCCCTTACCGGCCCGGAACGGCGGGTTCGTCGTGATCGGCAGGAGGCCGCCGTTGTCCGAAGTGAACACCACGATGGTCTTGCTGTCCAGCTTCAGGTCGGCGAGCGTCTTCCGCACAGCCCCGACACTATCGTCCACGCCCTCGAACAATGCGGCGTAGGTCGCGTTCTTCTTGACCCCCATCGTCTCGGCTTTCTTGGTGTACTTCGCGATCACCTCCGGCTTCCCGCCGATCGGGGTGTGGACCGCGTAGTGCGGGAAGTACAGGAAGAACGGCTTGTCTTTGTTGTCCGTGATGAACTTGACCGCTTCGATTGTGAGTCGGTCGGGGAGGAACTCGCCGGGCTTTCCGTTCGGCAGCGTCGGGATCTTCTCCGGCGAGAAGTAACCGGGCGGACTGCCCTTGTCGGTCCCGCCGATGTTGAGGTTGAAGCCGTGCTTCTCCGGGTAGTATTCCGGCCCGCCGAGGTGCCACTTCCCGACGCTCGCGCTGACGTACCCGGCGTCCTTGAATGCTTCCGCGAGCGAATGCGTTTCGAGCGGCAGGTGCATCGTCCAGTCGGGTACCTTGAGCTTGGCGAACGGCCGCTTATGGCCGGCGATCCAGTCGGTCACGTGCAAACGGGCCGGGTACTGGCCGGTGAGCAGCGCAGCTCGCGTCGGCGAGCAGACTGTACACGCGGAGTACCCGTTGGTGAACCGCACGCCGTCCTTTGCCAGTCGGTCGATGTGCGGTGTTTCGATGAACGTATTGCCGTAGCAACCGGGGTCGGCCCAACCGAGGTCGTCGATCAGGAATACGACGACGTTGGGGCGGTCGGCCGCAATCGCCGGCGCGGCGAGCGTCAAAGCGGCCGCGAGACCTAGAGCAAAGCGGAGCGCGAGAAGCACGAACGAGGGGAATCGGTACACGGAAACCTCCGGCAAAGGTGAGCATGACTCATGCGTCAGTATGGCAGTAGCCGTCAAATTCCTGAGGAATCATTTCACGTCTGAGCTCGTTGGGAACCAAACGCGGCCGAGCCAGTCGAACAGGATACGATGGCTGCTTCTTTCCGGAATCCATTCACACAAGTGTTACCAACTGTCCGTGAATCAGCGTATTGTATTCATGATTGAGATGAGCGGTTTCAGGCCATCGTCACCGAAGTGATGGTCACACCCACTTCACCCGACAATTGACCCCACATCCGGAGACATCGGCATGCGTTCATTCTCGATGTTCGTCCTCGCGCTCGCCGCGTTGGTTCCCACCGCCGGTGCCGCCGAACCCATGCGGAAGCTGAACGTCGTCGTGATCGTCGCCGACGATCTCGGGTACGCCGACGTTGGGTTTCAGGGTTGCAAGGACATACCTACGCCGCACCTCGATGCACTCGCGAAGTCGGGCGTCGTCTGCACCAACGGCTACGTGACGCACCCGTTCTGCTCGCCAACCCGAGCCGCACTGCTCACGGGGCGCTACCAGCAGCGGTTCGGCCATGAGAACAACCCGACGTGGCTCCCGGGCAACAAGGACATGGGATTGCCGCTCGATCAGGTCACCGTCGCGGACGCGATGAAGAAGGCCGGGTACGCAACCGGCGCGGTCGGCAAGTGGCACCTCGGCGCGCACCCGTCCTTCCACCCGAACCGCCGTGGATTCGATTCGTACTTCGGCGTGCTCGGTGGAGGGCACCAGTACTTGAACCACAACACGTTCAAGACCGACCCGCAGAAGGCGAAGCAGGAATACCTCATCCCCTTGGTGCGGAATGAGAAGCAGGTCGAGGAGAGCGAGTACTTGACGGACGCGCTCGGCCGTGAGGCCGCGGCGTTTGTGGAAACAAACCGGGCCAACCCGTTCTTCCTGTACCTCGCGTTCAACGCTCCTCATACGCCACTGCAGGCTACGCAGAAGTACCTCGACCGCGTCAAGGACATCAAGGACGACAAGCTCCGCACCTACGGGGCGATGATCTGCGGCATGGACGACGCGGTCGGCGTTCTCCTTGCAAAGCTGAAGGAACACAAACTGACCGACGACACGTTGATCTTCTTCTTCAGCGACAACGGTGGGCCGGTCGGCGTGACGAACTGTCGCAATACCCCGCTCCGCGGCGCAAAGGGGCAGGTGTACGAGGGC
>JBBRUO010000412.1:0-5836 GCA_038247725.1 Gemmatales bacterium | reverse complement strand
TCGTTTCCCGTTGGCCTTGCCCACGTGCTGTCTCCCTTTCACATGGGATTCTATCGCCGGTCCGGACCGACTCGAATCGGAGTCACTCGAACCGCTGCCCCGTCAACTTCAGGAAGGTCGCCTCGAAGTCGAACTCGCGGGTGCGGAACGTGGCCACCGCCCCACTCTGGACGATGCCGGCGAGACGGTTGCGGTCTTCCTCGATATCCAGATCGACCACCACCCGCTCGCTATTCTTCAACACGATGTCGGCCTTCCGCTCGGTGTGTTGCTGCTTCAGATGATGGGGCGAGTCTAGCGCGATCAGCTTCCCCTTGCAGACGATGCCGACGCGGTCGCAGATCTTCTCCACCTCGGCCATGTCGTGCGTGGTCATCACCACCGTCGCCCCGGCCGCCACGCGGTCCCGCAGGATGCGATGCACCACGTCCGCCGAGTGGATGTCCAGGTTCGCCGTCGGTTCGTCGAGGTAGTACACGGGCGGGTCGTGCAGCAGCGCCCGCGCGACGAGCAGTTTCTTCTTCATGCCGAGCGAGTACCCGCGCACCGGCACGTCGCCGGCCTCGTCCAGTTCGACCATTTTCAGGCACTCGTTCACCCGCCGCCGGGGCACGGCGTACAGGTCGGCGAAGAACTCCAGGTTCCGCCGGCCGGTGAACTCGTCGAAGTGGTTGTCGCGGTCGGGGACGTAGCCGAACAGCGGCTTGATCTTCGCCCACTGCTTCACCACGTCGAACCCGCGCACGGACACGCGGCCGGCCGTCGGCCTCCGCTGGCCGATGAGGACGCGGAGGGTGGTGCTTTTGCCGGCCCCGTTCGGTCCCAGCAGGCCGAACAACTCACCCGGCCGGATGTCCAGGGACAGACCGTTGACGGCAGTGAACGTCCCGTACCGGACGACGAGACCGTCGATGGAAATGGCGTCGTTCATGTCGGGAGTGTAGCTCAGAAAACAGCCGGAGGTGCGCCAGATCGGAGGTCGCGGCCGAAGCCTGCCGAAGGCAGGCGAGGCCCGACGGCCAACCGCCTGCTTGGTGCGCGTGATCTGCCGTCGGGCCTCGTTCCCTCCAGGGAACTCGACCGCGACCTACCAACGTCACTCGAACTCGACGTCGCCGCCCTTCCGCACGTTGAAATACTTGGCGTTCGGGTGGTGGAAGACGATGGCGGTGGTGCTCTGCTCCGGCTCCAGCAAGAATTGCTCGGTCAGCGTGATGCCGACCTGGGTTGGATCGATCAACTCGAACAGGCCGGTCTGGTCTTCCAACCGCGGGCACGCCGGGTAGCCGAAGGCGTACCGCCGGCCGCGGTAGTGGCCCTTGAACAGCTTGCGAATCTCCGGGCTGTCCTTGTCGCCGAAACCCCACTCGGCCCGCAAGTGCCGGTGGAAGTATTCGGCGAACGCCTCCGCCGCCTCCACGCCGAGGCCGTGCAGGAACAGGTAATCCTGGAACTTGCCGTCTTCCTTGAGTTGGTTGCACGCCCTCGTCACTTCGTGCCCGACGGTCACGGCCATCATGGCGACGGAGTCCACCGGGTGGCCGTCCTTCAGCGGTTCGACGTAATCGCTCAGGCAGAGATAATCGCCGAAGTCCTGCCGGGGGAAGGTGAACGTCTGCAACACCGTCGCGCGGTCGGGGGCGTACACGGTGAGCGTCTGGCCGTCGCCGGCGGCGGGGAAAAACCCGTAGGTGGCCGTCGGTCGCAGGATGTCGTTCGTCAGGCAGAAGTCTTTCAGCCGGGCGAGCGCGGGGCGGGCCGTCTTCTCGATGTCTTCCAGGTACTTCTTCGGGTCCGCGCCGCCCTTGCGGAACTGCCACTGCGCGCCGAACAAGGTGATCTCGTTCATGTACGGGAACACGTCGTCCATCTTCGCGGAGAAGTGCCGGACGCCGAGGAACGGCGGGACCGGGATGTCGGTCGCGCGCGGCAGGTTTATCGCGCGGGGTGGCAAATCCGCGCGGATTTCCACGGCGGCCGGCCGGCGGTGCAGTTCCGAATCGTCCAGTACCGCCGGCTCGCTAAACTCCCGCCGCTGGCTGCCGGCCATCGCGCCGCGGAGGGCGACGCTGCCGACGCTGGCCACCTTCTTCCGCGCGACAATGGCGTCCATGATCGCCAGCCCGCCGAAGGCGTCCTCGCCGTAGTACACCTTCCCCTTATAGATCGCCTGCAAGTCGTGTTCGACGTACCGGCGGTTCAGGGCCGCCCCGCCGAGGATGACCGGCGGGTTCAACTGCCGGTCGTTCAGGGTGACGAGGTCTTCCTTCATGATGACCGTGGACTTCACCAGCAACCCGCTCATGCCGATGGCGTCGGCGCCGGTCTCCTGGTACTTGGCGATCATGGCATCGACGGGCTGCTTGATGCCGATGTTGAACACCTTGTAACCGTTGTTGGTCAGGATGATGTCCACCAGGTTCTTGCCGATGTCGTGGACGTCGCCCTTCACCGTGGCCAGCACGATCTTGCCTTTCTCCTGGCCCTCCACCTTCTCCATGAACTGTTCGAGGTGGGCGACGGCGGCCTTCATCACCTCGGCCGATTGTAGCACGAACGGCAGTTGCATCTGCCCGCTGCCGAACAGGTCGCCGACCACCTTCATGCCGGTCAGCAGGATTTTGTTAATCACGTCCACCGGCGAGTACCGCTCGCGGGCCAGATCTAGGTCGGCGACGAGCGACTCCCGCCGCCCCTGGATGATGGCCTGCTTCAGCCGCTCTTCCACCGTGTCGCCGAGCGACTGCCCCTTCTTCGATTCCGTCTTCTTGTCGGCGTAGTGTTCGATGAGCAGTTGCAGCGGGTCCTCGACGCACTCGCCGGCCGCGTCGAACGTCCGCTCGTCGAACAGCAGTCGTCGGCACAGTTCCTTGCCCGTGTCGTCGATGCTGGCCAGCGGCATGATCTTACTGGCGTGCAGGATCGCCGAGTCCAGGCCGTATTGAATCGCGTAATGCAGGTACATGCTGTTCAGCACCTGCCGTGTATACGGGGCGAGGCCGAAGCTACAGTTACTCAGGCCGACGTGCGTGAGGCAGCCGGGCAACTGAGTCTTGATGAGCTTGATGGATTCGAAGGTGGCGAGCGCGCTCTTGCGGGTCTGCTCCTGGCCGGTGGACAGCGGGAACACGAGCGGGTCGAACATCAGGTCGGACGGCGGGATGCCGTACTCGTGGACCACGATGTCGTAGATCCGCTTCGCCACGTCGAACTTCCACTCGGCGGTGTCGGCCTGCCCCACTTCGTCGATGGTGAGGGCGACGAGCGCGGCCCCGTACTTCTTCGCCAGCTTCGTCTTCGGGTCCAACGTCTTGCGGCCGTCTTCCAGGTTGATGCTGTTGATGATGCTTTTGCCGCTGCACAACTTCAGCGCCGCTTCGATGACCGGCACCTCGGTGCTGTCGAGCATCATCGGCTTCGTCAACACGGCGTTGTAGCGGCGGATCACTTCGATCATGTCGCGGACGCCGTCGCGGCCGACGTAATCGACGCACACGTCCAGCAGGTGGATGCCTTCCCGCTCCTGCTCCTGCGCCATCTCGACGAGGCCGTGCCAGTCTTCCTTTTCCAGCAGTTGCTTGAACTTCCGCGATCCGTTGGTGTTCGTCCGCTCGCCGACGAGCAGCGGCTTCTGATCGACGCTCACCTCCTGCAGCGCGTGCAGGCTGCTCAGCGCCGGCAGGTAGACCGGCGTCCGCCGGGCGGGTTTCTTGCCGCCGATGCGGTCGCACACCGCCTTCAGGTGGTCCTTCGTCGTCCCACAGCAGCCGCCGATGATGTTCACGCCGAACTCGACGACGAACCGCTCCAGCCACTCGGCGAGGCCGGCCGGGTCGAGCGGGAAGTACGTCTCGCCGTTGCGGTTCTCCGGCAACCCGGCGTTGGGCAGCACGCTCAACCGCTTGCGGCAGTGCCGGCTCAACCCCTTGATGCTGTCCAGCATCAGGTCCGGCCCGACGCCACAGTTCATGCCGATCACGTCGATCTCGTCAATCGGCTCGAGGGCCACCAGCGCCGTCTGGATGTCGGTGCCGGGGAGCATCTTCTGCTGGGCGTCGATGATGGTCAGTTGCACCATCAGCGGCACCCGCACGCCGGCCCGCTTCATCTCCTCGATGGCGGTGATGGCCACGCATTTCGCCTGTAAGATGTCGAAGCACGTCTCGACTAAGATGGCGTCCACCCGCTCCTCGATCATGACGCGGAGTTGCGGGCGGTACGCCTCGGCCATGCTGTCGAAGTCGATGTAGATCGCCGGGTCGGTGAGCGACGGCATCTTGGTGCCGGGGCCGACGCTGCCGACGACGAACCGCGGGCGGTCGGCGGTGGCGAACCGGGCGGCGACTTCCTTCGCCAGCCGGATGTTCTCGCGGTTGATTTCGTCCATCTGGGGGGTCATGCCAAACTCGCCAAGGCCCACGGCGTTGGCGTTGAATGTGTTCGTCTCGACGGCGTCGCAGCCGGCCTCGAAGAAGCCAGCGTGGATCTCCCGGATCCAATCGGGGTGCGTGTAGACCAGCGTGTCCGACAGGTTCATCAGCGACTTGCCGTTCGGCGAGTAGCCCCAGTCCTTATCGGTCGGGTGGTACTTGTGCAGGCTGGTGCCCATGCCGCCGTCGAGGATGATGACGCGCTCGTCGGCCAGTTTCAGGAACGGGGAATCGACGGGCATGACCAGGCACTCCGAGGGACGAACCGCGAATCTCAACCGATCAGGATACCGGCTGGCGGGAGGGATTCCATCCGCAGAACCGTCGAATCGGGGGGGCGGCAACGGAAGAGTTCGAAACGAAAAGTGCCCCGCCCCGCGCAATCCTTGCACGGGACGGGGCCGGCCTGTTGGCTTGTCCATGCCCAGGCCCCACGACGACGGCACTGTGGTGACACACACCGGGGGCGGGGAAAGCGGTCCCGCCGATCAGGCAACGTCCTGTCGCCGCCGAACCATCCTGGTCGGCAAGGGGTGTCGTCCGTCGTCGTGGTGGTTCGAAGTCGCACGGCGGGTGGAAGCCGATCCGCGTGCGGGTGATCGTCGCTATCTGGAAGGTCAGACTTTAAGCCGATGTCGTGGCGTCGCGGAATGAGAGTCGGGAGGAACTGGAACCGTCGCCCGATGTGTTATGGGCGAGTGGATCATATCGGTCATTCTGGGTGTCCCAGTGGAAGCGATTCGTCCGGCCGATGGGCGTAAATTACCGTGGGAAATCCTGGCGTCAACTGAAATCCTGGGACAGGGTGGTGTCACCGATCCGAACTCGCAAGTGTTTTGCAATTCATTGTTTGCGCCGCCGGCGCTGGGGACCACGGGTATCGTCAAGGGGAACGCGGGGCGAAATTCCGACCCCCGCCGACCCACCCCATCCGCCCTTAACCATCTGATCCGGTAAGGCGTAGCGCTGCGACCAACTGAGAGTCGGCGGGGAAACCGTGGCGGAATTAAAAAACCTCCACTCGTGCCGTGTGAGCGACCGTCGGGAACCCGCCACTTGGAGTGGGAGCCTCACGCCCGTTTTTCGGATCCCACTACAGTCCCCGGCGAACCGGGGGATGGGCTTGCGAGCGGCGGGCGTATTAAAGGAAGGCTCCCCGGCAGGTGTTTGTAGGTTCGCCGAACTTAATGCTCATCACGAACACAGCAGAGGCGAACGCATCTTACGCCACCGGCGGCCGCGAATCAAACGGACCCCGGTCTTGGGCAGGGCTGCTCAGAGATTGAAGACAGGATGGAACCACAAAGGACACAAAGGGCACGAAGGGAAGACACGTGAGGGATTTCCTGCTTCTCCTTCGTGCCCTTTGTGTCCTTTGTGGTGAAAAACCTCTTCCCATCTTCTTT
>JBBRUO010000411.1:0-5837 GCA_038247725.1 Gemmatales bacterium | reverse complement strand
GACACCTGGGTGTCCGCGCCGCCACCGATCCGGGCGAGTCGGGTTGTCACTTGGTCAGTTCCATTTCCAGCGCGTTCACGTCGTACTCGGAGTCGCCCTCGTCGCGGACCTTGTCCCAGTCGGCGGCCATCTGGGCGTCCAACCAGTGGGCGTCCTTGGCCACTTGGAAATGACACTGCACACAGGTGAGGCAGTACGGAAGGGCGTCCATGCGGGCGACCGGAATCTTCTTCGCGCACACTTCGCACACCCCGTACCGCCCCTGCTTGATCCGCAACAGGGCGATCTCGGTCTGCATCAGTTCCTTGGCCTCCAACTCGGCCAACTGGGAGGCCATCTCGTCGCCAACGCTGCCGAAGGCCACGTCCGCCGCGTCGCCGGCCACCGCAGTCCGCCGCCAGTCGCGGGACATCCGCGGCGGCAAACCGCCGGCCGTCATCGTGTTGAGCGTGGTGGGCAAGACGTACCGGCTCACCCAGGACGTGCGGGACGCGGCCGCCGCCCTCGACCCTGGGGTACGTCGCCCCGGACGAGGTCGAGGCTGCCGATTCTCCCTAACTGCGCGCCCGTTTCTCGTGGGGAATTCCAGTTCGACTCAAACCGGAGGATCTGTCGCCGGCCGCTTCACCCGGAACAGCAGCACATAAATCGCCGGCAGGTTCAAGAGCGTCAGGAACGTGGCGACGGCCAGCCCACCCATGATGGCAATCGCCATCGGCCCCCAGAAGATACTCCGCGTCAGCGGGATCATCGCCAGGATCGCCGTCGCCGCAGTCAGGATCACCGGCCGCGATCGCCGCACCGCCGACTCGATGACCGCCTGCCACACCGACATCCCGCTTTCCACATCGCGGTCGATCTGGTCGATCAGGATGAGCGAATTCCGCATGTCCATGCCGGCCAGCGAGATCACGCCGAGCAACGCGACGAACCCGAACGGGGCGTGGAACACGAGCAGGAACACCGACGCGCCGATAAACCCGAGCGGGGCGATGCCGAACACCAGCCCGGCCTTCTTGAAGCTCTGCGTCTGAATCATCAGCAGCGTCCCCATCACCAGGATCATTACCGGGAACACGGCGAACAGCGCCTCGTTCGCCTTCGCGCTCTCCTCCACCGCGCCACCGGTGTCGATGCGGTAGCCGGGTGGCAGCGACTGCTTGATCGGCTCCAACAGCGGCAGGAGTTTCGCCGTTACGTCTGGCGGTTGCAGGCCGTCACGGGTGTCCGATTGCACCGTCAGCACCGGCTCCCGACTCCGCCGCCACAGCACCGGCTCTTCCAACTCGAACACCGTCGTAGCGAGTTGCGACAGCGGCACCGCCGGGCCGGTCGGCGACGGAAGCGTCAAATCCGACAGGTGGTCGAGTTTCAGCCGCTCATCGGGGATCGCCCGCGCCACGACATCGATCAACTCCGTGCCCTCGCGGTACTGTGACACCGGCACGCCGGAGAGCAGTGTTTGCAAAGTGTGCGACACGTCGAGTGGGGTGAACCCGAGCGCCCGAGCGCGGTCCTGGTCGAGTTGCAGCCGCACCGCCTTCGACGGCTCGTCCCAGTCGAGTTGCACGTCGCGAGTGTCCGGGTGTTGGCGGATCGTGTCCCGCACCCGGTACGCGATCCGCCGCACCTGTTTGGCGTCCGGCCCGGTGACGCGGAACTGCACCGGGAAGCCGACCGGCGGGCCAAACTCTAGCCGCGTCACCCGACCGCGGACGTTCGGGAACTGCGTGTCGTCGGCGAACACTTTCATCAACCGCGCCCGCAACCGTTCACGGGCCTCGGTGTCGCCGGTCTGGAGGATGAACTTCGCGTAGTTCGGGCTGGCGAGGTCCGGGTTTAACGACAGGAAGAACCGCGGCGACCCGGCCCCGGTGTACGCCGTGAAGTGCTTCACGTCCGGGTCGGCTTTCAGGATCGCTTCGAGTTTGGCCACCTCGGCTTCCGTTGCGCGGAACGACGCGCCGGCCGGCAGGCGCAGGTCGACCATCACTTCTGACCGCGCCGACGTCGGGAAGAACTGCTGCGGCACTCGCGTGAACAATCCGGCGGCGGCGACGAACATCAGTACGGTCGCGGCGATCACCTTCCGTGGGTGGCTCACGGCGGCTGTGATGACGCTCCGCAAGATGCGGTGGAACCGGCCGTTGTATGCGTCGTGGTGGTGACCGGCGGAGTTCGGCAGCAGTTTCACGCCCAGGTACGGGGTAAACAGCACCGCCACCACCCACGAGACGACGAGCGCCAAGCCGACGACCCAGAAGATGTTCCCCGCGTATTCGCCGGCGGTGGACTTGGCGAACCCGACCGGCAGGAACCCGGCGGCGGTCAGCAGGGTGCCGGTGAGCATCGGGCCAGCGGTGCTGGTCCAGGCGAAAGTCGCCGCACGCACCCGGTCCCACCCCTCTTCCATCTTCACAACCATCATCTCGACCGTGATGATGGCGTCGTCCACCAGAAGCCCGAGCGCGATGATGAGCGCGCCGAGCGTGATCCGGTCGAAGTTCATGCCGGCGGCGTTCATCACCACGAAGCAGACCGCGAGTACCAGCGGCACGCTGAAGGCGACGACCACCCCGGAGCGGAAGCCGAGGCTCAGGAAGCTGGCCACCAGCACGATGATCAGCGCTTCGGCGAACGAGTGCAGGAACTCGCTGACGGACTCTTTCACCACTTCCGGCTGGTCGTTCACCGCGCTCACCTCGACTCCGACCGGCGATTCGTGACGGATCACCGCTAACTCCGCAGCCAGAACCTCCCCCAGTTTCACGACGTTGTGCCCCTTCGCCATGTACACCGCCACCCCAACCGCCGGTTGGCCGTTGTGCCGCATGGTGTACGTTGCCGGGTCTTCGTAACCCCGCTTCACGTCGGCGATGTCGCCGAGGCGGAAAACCCGCCCGCCCGCCGACACCGGGACTTCGCGGGCACGTTCCGCGGCGTCGAACGCGCCGTCCACGCGGACGTAGATGCGATCCGTCGCCGTGTCGACGCTGCCGGACGGGTTCACGCCGTTCTGCTTTTGAAGGCTCTCGAAAATTGCCGCAGGTGGAATGCCGAGGGTGGCCAGCTTCTTGTGTGAGAATTCGACGAACACCTTCTCCGGCCGGTCGCCGACAAGAACCACTTTGTCCACGCCCGGCACCTTGAGCAGCCGCAGCCGGGCAGCCTCGGCCACTTTCTTCAAATCAGCCGCAGTGTACCCGTCGCCGGTGATGGCGTACACGGCCGAGTAAACGTCGCCGAACTCGTCGTCGAAGAACGGCCCGCGAACGCCTTCGGGGAGCAGGTGCCGGATGTCGCCGACCTTCTTGCGAGCCTGGTACCAGATGTCGGACGCATCCCAAGCCGAAACCGTGTCCTTCAGTTGAAGTTGGATGACCGCGAGGCCGGGGCGAGTGAACGTCTTCGTGTAGTCGAAGTCGGGCAACTCTTGGAGTTTCTTCTCGATCGGCTCCGCGACCTGCCGTTCGAGTTCGTCGGACGTGGCACCGGGCCACGCGGCGGACACCACCATCGTTTTGACTGTGAACGTCGGGTCTTCGGCGCGTCCCATCTTCAGGTAGGCGTTGAGACCGGCCGCGCCGATGGCGAGGATCAGGTAGAGGATGAAGGCCGGGTGCCGTACGGCCCAAGACGACAGGTTGAGGACGCTCATTACTTGCCCTCCCACGCCCGGACCCGAAGGCCGGCGTCGAGTTTCTGAACCCCGGCGGCGACGATCACGTCCCCAGGCCTGACCCCCGACGACACGACTGCCGCATCCTCCCGGTAACCGTCCACGATCACCGCGACCGGCACGAGACGGTCCCCGTCCACCCGCCACACGATCGGCTTGCCGTCCTGCTGGGCGATGGCTGTCAGGGGCACGGTGAGGGCGGGCCGCGCCGCCTCGCTCGGAATGAGGTGCAGAGTGACCGTGCGGCCGAGCGTGAGTTCTGCTCCTGGGCTTTCCAGAGCGAATCGCGCCTGATAAGTGCGGCTCGTCGCGTCCGCGGTGGGGGACAGCTCGCGGAGAGACGCGGAGTAGCCGCCGCCGACTTCCCCCCAGACGGTGACGTGGGCAGAGGCAGTGCGGGCTTCCGGAACCCTGTTTTCGGGAAGGTTGACGACCGCTTCCCACCCGCCGGCACGCGCCACCCGCGCCACCACTTGCCCCGCGGCAACGACTTGCCCGACCTCCACCGGCATGGCCGTGACGACCCCGTCAGCGTCGGCCTTCAGGACGCAATACGCGCACTTGTTCTCGGCCAGCGCCAGCGTGCGTTCGGCCTTGTCGAGCCGGGCGGCGGAGGCCGAGCGGGCATCTTTCGTGCGGTCGTACTCCGACGCGCTCGCGGCCCCGGTTCGGGCGGCTTCGCGATATCGCTGCTCTTCTCTCGCGGCGTTGCGGGCATCAGCTTGTGCGGCGGTCACGTCCGCTTCGGCTCCTCTCACGGCCAGTTCAAAGTCCGTCGGGTCGAGTTCGGCGAGGGTCTGCCCGGCCGAGACCCGCTCGCCGACCTCAACAAGCCGTGAGACCACCTTGCCGCCGACGCGGAACCCGAGGTCGGACTCGTACCGCGGCTTCACCACGCCCGTGTACGACCGGCGGGCTGTCGGGGCAGCCGCCACCCGGTGAACGCGGACGGTCCGCGCCTCGGCCGTCGACGTGGGTGCGGCAGACTTCGGGCGAATGGCTCCGAAACCGTCGGTCACCCCGGCTACGGCAACGGCCGCGCCTGCCAGGCCCGCCGTCGCCCCGCTGATCTTCCAGAACCGCTTCATGTATTCCCCTCGCGAGTGTGGGTGTTGAACTCTCGACAGGGTCGAGAGGCCTTACAGTGTTAGGTGATCTGGCGTCAAGAAAGCCCGCGTCCGGTCCTGGCTGCGGGCCGCCGTCACACGTCGTTCGTCGTCAGTCCGCGAATCAGCGCCTCGTTCATACGGCGAAAGGCGGGGCGGATCGGTTTCCACGGCACCCAGTCGTCGCCCCCCTTGGCGATGTGCAGCGACACCAGCCCGTGGACGCCGGCCCAGATGATCTGGGACAGTTCGTCGGCGTCCCGGAACTCCGGTCGGAACCGACCGGCAGCCAGCCCCTCGGCGACCGCCCCCCGGAGGAACGCGTAGGCGTCCTCGGCCGGGTCGCCGCGGGCGATGTCCGTGTCGCTGTGCTTCAACTGAGGGGTCATGAACAGCAACCGGTAGTGGTCCGGGTGTTCGGACGCGAACTCGACGTAGGCCATCCCCATCCGCCGGATCCGCTCGACCGGGTCGTCCACCTTGCCGATCCGCCCAAGCCCCGCTCGGAACGCCTTGAAGTCGGCGTCCATGAGCGCACGCAACACATCCTGTTTGTCGGGGAAGTGGTGGTAAATCCCCGTGGCTGTGTACCCAATCCGCGCCGCCAACTTCCGCATGGAGAACCCGTCCAAGCCGTCCGCCAGCAGCAGCGCGCGGGAGGCGTCCAGGATCTTCTTCTTCACCTCCGCGTTGTGCGCCTCGCTGCGGTCGGTGTTGGAGGTTCGCATCGGGATGCCCTGTCCGGTGGTGAGTCTAACACCGTTAGGTGAATGGGCCGGGAAGCACAGCCGAGAGACACCTCAAGGGGAATCATACCTAACGGTGTTAGGCATGTCAACCCGGTGGCCACCTGTTCTCACCCATCATCGCGGTCGGTCCAGAAGCCCCTCGTCGTCGCCCCGAACCACCTCCTCGAACAGTTCGACCGCGAGTTCCAGCAACTCGACCCGAACGCCCGGCTGCTGATCGCCAGTAAGGCGCTCGGTGGGTGGAAGTTTACCCACTAGCGGAAAGCGGGTGGGCACTCTTTCGTAGCCCGACTCTCCGAGTCG
>JBBRUO010000410.1:0-5838 GCA_038247725.1 Gemmatales bacterium | reverse complement strand
CTTCACGTCCTCGAGCGCGTCCCGCAGGATGGCCAGTTCGGTGGCGCGGTCGTGGGTGTCGGGTGGCGGGCCGAGGTCGGCGGTGTCGGGGACGAACCGGACGCGGGTACCGTCGGGCAGGCCGGCGGGGGCGTCCAACTCCACCCGCCCGTTCACGATAGTGCCGGTCAACTCGGTCGCGGTCGCGGTCATGGGAAGCCTCCACGTTCGTGGTCAAATGTCCGCGTCGGTCAGCCGGTCTTGCGCCGCGTTGCGAACTCGCAACACCCGTACCGTTTGATCCGCGATCACGAAGAGGATACGGAAGTGCGTTTTCCCTCGGCGGTGAATGGTCTCGCGCAGAGGGAAACCGAGTTCCTCGGCCTCGGCCTCCGGGCACGAATTAGCGTCGTCGGCCAAACGATCCAAACGCGATTCGAGTCCCGTTTGCCAGCGCTCGGCATACTCGGCGGAGCGGTGCCGGACGAACCAGCCGACTTCCCGGTTGATATCCCGTCGGGCGCGGACGGTCAACTCGACGGTACGCGACACGGGTTCACCCTCCAGCTTTCGGTGGAAAACCGTACTTCGCTCGAATCTCGGCCATGACGACGGCCAACGGTTGGGTGCGGCCAGCCAGCGCGTCCGCATAGGATTCGCGCAGGATGGCTAGTTCGGTTTCGCGGTCGTGGGTGTCGGGCGGCGGGCCGTCGTCTTCATCGTCGGCGGTCTCCAGGACGAACCGCCCGCGGGTGCCGTCGGGCAGGCCGGCGGGCGCGTCCAGTTCCACCCGCCCGTTCACGATGGTGCCGGTCAAGTCGGTCGCGGTCGCGGGCATGAGAACGCCTCTGGAGTCTCGATTTTCGCAACGCGGTATTTTCCCCGCCTTGCCGCCAATGGTATCATACCGCCAGTCACCATCGGGGCCGATCCCATGCCAACACTCACCGAGTTGGGAATTGACGAACTGAGTACGGAAGATCGCCTCTCAATCGCTGAAGCGATTTGGGAAAGCGTGGCCGCTGAAACTCCCCTCACCCCGGCCCAACAGACTGAACTAGAACGACGAATCGCGGCGGCGGACGCGGACCCCGAACGCGGAACGCCGTGGGAGGACGTTCGGGCCGACGCGCGGGCGAGGTGAGAGTGGGAGATTCTTGTCTTGTTAGCCCGCCGCGCAAGCAAGGGACCAAGCCCTGCGGGGCCGGGTGTCACCGTGTACCCATTGCTCCACGCCCCTTGCTCGCGCGGCGGGCTAACAAGCAACACCACCCCACCTCACGCCCCGTAGTCGATGTCCTCGACGTTGGCGCGGTGCTTCAGGATGAAGTCGCGGCGGCCCTCCACCTCGGTGCCCATCAACATCCGGAAGTACTTCTCCGCCTGCATGGCGTCGTTCATCGTCACCCGCAGCAGCGTCCGTTGGGTCGGGTCCAGCGTGGTTTCCCACAGTTCCTCCGGGTTCATCTCGCCCAGCCCTTTGAACCGCGTGATCGTCATCCCCTTCTCGCCGGACTTGCGGATCTCGCCCAGCAGCGCCCGCAGGTGACTCAGTTCGCGGGTGGCTTCCCCCGCCGTCAGGCGGAACCGCACCGGAGCTTCCCGCCCGGCGATTCGCTCCAGCGGGATCAGGTCCGCCGGCTCGAACCCCTGCTCCTTCAGCTTCGCCACCGCCTTGTTCAGCCCCTTCACCTCGTGCCACTCGTCCACGGTGAAACGGAACCGCTCGTCGGCCAACTCGTCCGCCGTCTTCGGCGCTTCGGCCGTCGTCGGGATGACCTCGCTGACGACCAACTCGCGGCCGAGCTTCTGCCCCTGCTCGACGCGGAACGCATCGACTTCCGCCTGCGACTGGAAGAAATGCACGTCCCGGCCCAGCCGGACGTGGAACATCGGGAACGTCGGTTTCTCCTGGAACGCCCGGACGAATGCGTCGAACGACTGCCCCCGCCGTTCCAGAATCTCGACCGCCTTCTCGGTCTCGGCGAGGAGCGGCAGCAGCGCGTCCAACTGCTCCGGCGTCAGCGTCCGTTCCGCTTTCTGCTCCCCGACGGCGGCGACGGTCAGCGTCGTCTCCTTCCGCCCGCGCGCCATCAACTCCGCCGTCATCGTCTCGCGGGTCTGCACGAACCGGGCTTCCTTCTTGTGCGTCACCTTGAACAGCGGCGGGCGGGCGACGTACAGCCGGCCCTCCTCGATCAGCTTGCGCATCTGGCGGAAGAAGAACGTCAAGAGCAGGGTGCGGATGTGCTGGCCGTCCACGTCGGCGTCGGTCAGGATGACGATGCGGCCGTACCGCAGCTTGGACATGTCCTTGTCCTCGGCGGTGCCGATGTCCACCCCGACGGCGGCGATGAGCGCGGCGATCTCGGCGTTCTGAAGCAGCTTCTCCATCTGCGCCTTCTCGACGTTCAGCACCTTCCCCCGCAGCGGCAGCACCGCCTGATACACCCGGTCCCGCCCGCCCTCCGCGCTGCCGCCGGCCGAGTCGCCTTCCACCAGGAACAGTTCGCTCTTCTCGCGGTCGCGGGTGGAACAGTCCATCAGCTTACCGGGCAGCCCGCCGCCGGAGAGGATGCCCTTCCGCTGGGTGATGGCGTCGCGGGCCTTCTTGGCGGCGATGCGGGCCTGGGCCGACAGGTCCACCTTCTTGCAGATCTTCTGCCCGTCCTTGGGGTTCTTCTCCAGGAACTCGGACAGCGTCTCGTACAGCATGCTCGACACGATGCCTTCCACGTCCGGCGTGGTCAGTTTCACCTTCGTCTGGGACTCGAAGCTGGGGTCCGGGTGGCTGACGCTGACGACGGCGGTGAGGCCCTCGCGGAAGTCCTTGCTGACGAATTCCAGCCCTTCCTTGAACAGGTTGTTCTTCTTGCCGTAGGCCGTCAGGCAGCGGGTGAGGCCGCCGCGGAACCCGGACAGGTGCGTGCCGCCGTCCTTGTTGTAGGCGTTGTTCGTGAACCCCATCTCGATCTCGCTGTCGCCGGCGGTGTATTGCAGGCAGATCTCGACCGTCACCCGGCCGGCCGGCGTCTCGACTTCCTTCGTCATGTAGATGGGGTTGTGAACGGCCGTCTCGCCGGTGTTCAGGTAGGTCACGTACTCGGCGATGCCGAGGTCGGACTTGAACGTCTCGCCGCGGCCGTCGCGGTCGTCCCGCAGTGTGATGGCCAGCCCCCGGTTCAGGTAAGCCAGTTGCTGGAAGCGGGTGGTCAGGCGGTCGTAGTCGAAGGTGAGCGCGCCGAAGATCTCCGGGTCCGGCTTGAACGAGATGCTGGTGCCGGTGACGCCTTTCGGGGCCGGGCCGATGTCGGTCAGCGGCGTGACGGCGTACCCCCGCTCGAACTTCATGTGGAACACGCGGCCGTCCCGTCGCACCTCCGCCTCGCACCACTCGGCCAGGGCGTTCATCGCCTTCGCGCCCATCCCGTGCAGCCCGGCGCTCACCCGGTACGCGGCGTTGTCGAACTTGCCCGACGTGCCGGCGATGGTGAGCGCCTCTTCCAGCGTGGACTTGCCGGTGTCGGCCTTGACGCCGACGGGGATGCCGCGGCCGTCGTCCACCACGGAGATGCTGCCGTCCACCAGGATGGCGACGACGATATTCTTGCAATACCCGGCGAGGGCCTCGTCCACGGAGTTGTACACGACTTCGTACACGAGGTGGTGCAACCCGTCCGACTCCGTGTTGCCGACGTACATGCCGGGGTTCTGCCGGATGTGCGCCGCATCCTTCAGCGTCTTCATGTTGTCTTCGGTATACGTCACCGAAGGGTCAATCGTGCCGGTGGACATGCTGCCTCCCGAACCGTGGTTTCGTACTCGGTATTCTACGGATTTGAAGGCCAATTGGGGCGCGATTTCGTCGCCACAACCTATTGCGAAGCAGCAACTTGTGAGGCGGTCGGTTTTCGTCTTCGCGGCGCGCGACGGACACCCGGAACGCCTCGGAGAGTCGGGCTACGGAAGAGGGCCGTTGCGTGACCGCTTGGGGACACTTCCCGCCGCCGAAGGCCTGAACCGTTTGGGAGTCCGGGAAATAGTAAAAGAAGATGGCTCGCGTGGAGTGGGAAACGAGAGCGAACCGCCTTTCGGCGGTTCGTCTGGTCCGTTGTCCGGAAACCGCCAGGAAGTGCTTGGGCGGAAACGGAATTGATGAAATGAGCCGGGTGGGGGTCGAACCCACGACCCGCAGATTAAAAGTCGCCCACTTTCCGGCCCTTTCACGCTCGCAAAGGCTTAGCATTTCTAGGCGTTTATCGTCCTGTCGTCAACCGTGCATTCCGTGCGAATCGACGCATACCACGATTCCCGAACGCAAGGATTCGTGGCGTTTCCGTGGAGTGGGCTGGCGTTCCGCGGCAACCGTGGAACAAGGAATCGTAGGGGTGACAGGTCGGTGTCAGCGTCCGCCGCCGAGGACGAAGCCCCAATTGCGGCGCGGGGCGCGCACCGCTCGTGCGATGATGGGGTAGGCGGCGACCGACCGCCCCCTGTTCGATGGAGTAGACGCATGACGACCGAGAAGGCCCCCCGCAAGCAGCCGCATCACCACGCCCACACCGGCACGCCGGGGCTTGTCTGCCCCCACTGCGGCCACCCCCAAGAGGAACCCCCGGACATGGACGACGGGCCGAAAGGGCATCGCCGGTGCGAGGCGTGCCGCGAGGCGTTCACCTGGTCGGCCGCCGTGACGGTGAAGTTCTCCACCGTCCGAAAGTAGTTGAAGGGTGTTGTCGGGGGGGATGACAGGGTCGATTTCTGGTGTCGTCGTTTGACGGCCGAGGGGCCTTCGACGGCTCACTCTCGGTGGTCTGGCCGCAGCGCGGGCATGGAAAAACCCCGCCGGAGTGGCGGGGTGACAACGGGATCGATGCTCGCGGTCAGAGTGTGATTCACGCGCCGGCCAGTTCCAACTCACGGTTCGCGGCCTCGGCCGCCCGGCGTCGCTCGGTCGGGGTCGGCGGCACGGGCTCGCCCGCCGCGTCGTTGGCGCTCAGGTCGGTGAAGAACCTCGCCACCGCTTCGGCCGAGGTCTTCACCCGGCCGCCGACTCGAACGGTTTCGAGCTTCACCACCGCGCCGCCCTTACGGACGCCGCGCGTCGCCCATCGGCTGACGGTGCTCGGGTGCGTGCCGGTCGGGCGGCCGGCGACCGCCAGGGAGAGGAGTTTCTCGCCGTTGGCGAGGATGCGGGTGCGGTTCGTGTCGAGCGTCGTGGTCATTTGGGTGAACTCTTGTGGTAATGGGAACCGACCGTTGGGGGCCGGGTTGTGGTGGTCACAGGCAGGAGTAATTCCGACAGTCGGGCGGCAGGGCTGGCAGGAATTCGAACGCCGCGACATACGCCTGGGGCGACGGGGGTAGCACATCCGCTGCTTAAACCGGTCGCCCCAGATGCGGCTATCGTCGCCGTCCCGAACGCGGTAGGCGCAGCGGTTCCACTTGGGGGGGGCGGTCGTCTTCTGGTGGGCGTCGGTGGCAGGAACCGGCCGCCCCCGTAAGGGGTTCCCATCCGGCACCACGCGATCGCGCCGGCACCCCAGCGTCCCGGCCGGCGTCCCGGTCGAGACAGACGGCCCGCGGCGTCCGGTCGCGGACCACTTGGGGGTGACCATTCGGCGGCGGGTTCACGTCATGCGGGCCGCCCGCGGCCTCTGGGGGGGACTCCTTGTTCGGCGGCAGCGGTGCCTGATACCGCACCAGCGCGGATCGTGATCTCGCACGCTCGGCCCGGTCGCGCGGACATCGCGATCAGCCCCGCATCGGCCAGTTGCCTCAGCGCGCGGTGGGCGGTACTCCGGCTCATACCCAGCCGCATCAACCGGTCGTGGGTCACGCGGACCGTCCGCCGGTTCT
>JBBRUO010000409.1:0-5851 GCA_038247725.1 Gemmatales bacterium | reverse complement strand
TTGTCGGACCTGCGAACGGCGTTCGTCGGCGTGTCGTTCCTCATCCTGGTCGGCGGCGGCCTATGGGTGACGGGCGCGCGATATCTAGATGATGATGCCGCACGGGCGAATCTCGGCGAGCGGGGGGCGTAAGCCCCCTGTTAATCGCGAGCGGGGGGCGTAAGCCCCCTGTTAATGGCGAGCGGGGGTCGTAAGTTAATGGCGAGCGGGGGGCGTAAGCCCCCTGTTAATCTTGAAGAAACAGGGGGCTTACGCCCCCCGCTCGCCAAAGCGAATCACACTTGAAACACCCCGGTTTTGAACGCCTTCCCGCTGTCGTATCGGGTGGCGATCTCGACGGCCGTCAGTAGCGCCGCGCGGCTGTCTTCGGGGCCAACAATGGCATCGACCCACAGGCGGGCGGCGGCGTAGCGGATGTCGGTCTGCTGCTCGTAGCTGGCCTTCACCTTGTCCCGCAGCACGGCGAGTTCCTCCGCGTCCGGTTCTTTTCCCTGCCGCTTCAAGGCCTGCACTTGCACGTCCAACAACGTCCCCGCCGCCTGATCGCCACCCATGACAGCGTACTTGGCGGTCGGCCAGGCGAAGATGAAGCGCGGGTCGAACGCCTTCCCACACAGGGCGTAGTTGCCGGCCCCGAACGACCCGCCGGTGATGAGCGTGATCTTCGGCACCACGCTATTGCTGATGGCGTTCACCAGCTTCGCTCCGGCCTTGATGATGCCGGCCTGCTCGCTGTCCCGCCCGACCATGAAGCCGTTGACGTTCTGAAAGAACAGGATCGGTACGCGGGTCTGGTTACAGTCCATGACGAACCGGGCCGCCTTCTCGGCCGAATCGACGTATAGCACTCCGCCGAATTGCATCACCCCGTCGGCCGTCTTCACCCGCTTCCGCTGGTTGGCGACCACGCCCACCGGCTTGCCGCCAAGCCGCCCATATCCACAGATGAGGGTCTGCCCGTACTCGGCCTTGTACTCGTCGAACGGCGCGTCATCGAGCAGCAGCTTGATGAGGTCGCGCGCGTCGTACTCGCCAGGTTGGGTGAAGGGCTCAAATTGGGAGGGCGAGGCTCCCGCCGAGCCGTCTTGTTTCTGCTCGGCGGGAGCTTCGCCCTCCCGACGATCCGCAGGCAACGCTGACACCAGCCGTCGCAGCCGCTCGATACAGCTTTCGTCATCTTTCTCGCGGAAGTCGATGGTTCCCGAGATGCCGGCGTGCATGGCGGCCCCGCCGAGGGTCTCGGAGTCCACCACCTGCCCGATGGCGGCCTTCACCAGCGCCGGCCCCGCGAGGTACAGGCCGCTGCCTTCGGTCATTAGCAACTTGTCGCACAGCACGGGTAGGTAGCCGCCGCCAGCGACGCAGTTGCCCATGATGGCGGCGAACTGCGGGATGCCTTCCGCGCTGATGACGGCGTTGTTGCGGAAGATGCGGCCGAAGTCGTCTTCATCCGGAAACACCTCGTCTTGCAGCGGGAGGAAGACGCCGGCGGAATCGACGAGGTAGACCAAGGGCAGGCGGTTTTCCATCGCGATCCGCTGGGCGCGCAGCACTTTCTTTGCCGTCATTGGGAAAAACGCCCCGGCCTTCACGGTCGCGTCATTGGCGATCACCATCACCCGCCGCCCGCTCACGGTGCCGACGCCGGTAACGACGCCCCCGCTCGGTGCCCCGCCCCACTCGGAGTACATCTGGTGCGCGGCCCACAGGCCGAGTTCAAAGAACGTGTCCGGGTCGCACAACTTCTCGACCCGCTCGCGGGCCGTGAGGCGGCCCTTCTCGTGTTGGCGGTCGATGGCCTTCGGCCCGCCGCCGAGGTGGATCTGCGCAACGAGTTCGGGGAACGCGGGCATGATGAGCATCCGAGTAGGTCCGTCCCGGCGGGACGGACTTGATTGGTGGAGTCCGTCCCGGCGGGACGGACTTGATTGGTGGAGTCCGTCCCGGCGGGACGGACCTACTTGTGAGACGGACCTACTTGTGAGGTCGAATTGTATCCCGGCCTACAATTCCCGCATGAACACCGTCCGCCTCCTGCCGTTTGAATCCCTGTCCGGCGTCGGCAACATGGCCGCCGATGAGGTCATGCTGACCGCGGCCGAACGCGGCGTCGCGTCCTTCCGGTTCTACACCTGGACCAAGCCGACCCTTTCGCTCGGTTACTTCCAGCCGGCGGCGGATCGGCACGCGCGGCCGGCGACGGCGTGGGTGCGGCGGTCCACCGGCGGCGCGGGAATCCTGCACGACCCGGCGCACGAGATCACGTATTCGTTCGCGCTGCCGCCCGGTGACATTTGGCAACCGAAGGGCGAATCGTGGCTGTGCCGCCTCCATCACCTGTTGCAAGATTCGTTCCGCACGTTTGGCGTCGATACGCGGGCGGTGATCTGCGGTGAGGAGAAGAAGCTTGGCCCGGTGATGTGCTTCCTGCACCAGACGCCGGCGGACCTGTTGGCGAACGGCTCCAAGGTGGTCGGCAGCGCGCAGCGGAAGTTGCGTGGGTGCCTGCTTCAACACGGGAGTGTCTTGTTGTCGCGGTCGCCGCTCGCGCCGGAGTTGCCCGGCATCGCGGAGTTGACCGGCCTTCGCGTGGACGGGATGCGGCTCCAATGGGACGTGGTGAAACGGGCCGGTGACGACTTCGGCTGGCGGCTGGGTGAAGAAACGTGGACCGTGGAAGAGCTGGCCGAGCGCGAGCGAATCGAGCGAGAGAAGTACGGCTCGCGGGAGTGGAACGAGAAGCGATAAACTCACATCGTCGCCGCGAGCTTACGAGAGGATCATGTTGCCCGCTCGTAAACTCGCGGCGACGATGGGTTGTTACACCAGCACTTCAATCACCAGCGGCATCGTTTCCGGCGCAACATCGGCAATCGTGAACGACCCTTCCAGCAGTTCCGTCGCCTTTGGTAGCCCCTTCGCCGCGCGGTGGTAAATTTCGAACACCACATCGCCGGCATTCACCGCCTCGCCGGGCTTCTTGCGGACCATCACGCCGACGCCGGGATCGACGACATCCTCCGCCCGCTCGCGGCCAGCTCCGAGTTTCATCGCCGCGATGCCAACCGCCTCGGCGTTCATTCCCCCGACGAAGCCGGCCGACTTCGCCGTCACATGGGCGCGATCCGGTGCCAGTGGCAACAGCGAAGTATCATCGACGACGCGCGGGTCGCCGCCCTGTAGTTGAATCATCGCGCGGAACTTCTTCAGCGCCGCGCCACTCTGGATCGCGGTCCGCGCGTTCGCACCCACACCGACCAATCGCGCCATCGCTTCCGCTTGGCGGACGCACAACTCCATCACGTCGTCTGGCTCTTGCCCGCGTAGGGTTTCGATAGCCTCAATGACTTCTAAACTGTTCCCGACCGCTCGTCCCAACGGCGCATCCATCGCAGTGATCATTGTCACCACCTTCAGCCCGTTGGCGGTGCCGACGCGCTGGATGGACTCGGCCAGCGCTCGCGCGTCGGGCAGCGTCTTCATGAAGGCCCCGCGCCCGCACTTCACGTCCATGACTAGCCCGGAAATGCCCTCGGCCAGTTTCTTGCTCAGGATGCTGGCGGTGATGAGCGGGATGCTCTCGACGGTGCCGGTGACATCGCGGAGGGCGTACAGCTTCTTGTCCGCCGGGGCGACCTCGGCCGTCTGCCCGATCATGCCGACGCCGACGGTTCGCAAGGCCGTGCGGAACTGCTCTTCACTCAGGTTCACGTTGAAGCCGGGGATGGCTTCGAGCTTGTCGAGAGTGCCGCCGGTGTGCCCCAGCCCGCGGCCGGACATCATCGGCACCGTGACCCCGCACGCGGCCGCCAGCGGGGCCAGCACGAGCGACACCTTGTCGCCGACGCCGCCGGTGCTGTGCTTGTCCACCTTCACGCCGGGAATGTCGGACAGGTCCAGGACTTTGCCGGAGTCGGCCATTTGCCGGGTGAGCGTGGCGGTTTCGTCCACCGTCATGCCCTTCAGGAAGATGGCCATGAGCAGCGCGGAGAGCTGGTAGTCCGGCCACTCGCCGTGCGCGGCGGCGCGGACGAACTCGCCGATCTGAGTGGCGGTCAACTCGCGGCCGTCCCGCTTCGCCCGGATGATCTCGACGGCGGACATGGGTGGCTCTCGAAGGGAAAAATGGAGAACCGATTCGCCTCACGCCGAGTTACAGCAGGTATCCATGACTTCCCACTGCTGTTCGGTTACATGGTTCTTCCGGCCTGAAGGGCCGGTTCAGCCCAGGCCGTGAGGCCTGGGTATCCGATCATTCCATGCCCCTCGGCCCTGAAAGCTGTTCGTAGACTCCGTACCCAGGCCTCCGAACCGGCCCTTCAGGCCAGAAGAGCGGCTCATTCGGTCAACTTCTTCATCACCTGCCGCCAGGCTTCGTTCGCCGCCCGCTCCTCGTCGGTCAGGACGACCGGCTCCAGCGCCGCCCACTCGGCATCCAGCGCCTCGCGGCCTTCCGGGGTGTCGGGCCAATCCTCCTCGCGCATGCCGAGTTGATCCCGCTCGATGACCCGATCCGGCACCTCCACGCCATTCCGAACGGTTCCCGCGATCACGCTCGTGATTGGCCTTCCCGCTAGGGGTCGCGTTTAGGAATTATACACCGATCGCCCTCTCCCGTTGTGACCCGCCGCCGACCGCCATACCATCCGTACTGGTTGTATCGTCCCTCCCGGCGGCGCGGTCATGAGCAAGAAGAAGAAAGTGCGGGTGGCGCTGCGGAAGAACCGGACCAAGCCGCCGCGCGGGAACGACCTGACCGAGCAGTTCAAGGAGGACGCCGGGGCGGTCGGCGACGTGTCGTCCGGCGAGCGGGTCCGCGCGAAGGGGAACCTGTCCCGGCACCGCACCATCATCCAGCAGGAAGAGCAAGTCGCGACCATGCCGGAGGCCGAGGCCGGCACCGTTGCCGGCCGGGTGCTGCGCGTCCACGGCCTCTACAGCTTCGTCGAACTGGTAGACGGCACGGAAGTTCGCTGCACTGTCCGGCGGCTGTTGAAGTCGCTGTCCACCGACGAGCGGAGCGTGGTGACGACGGGGGACAAGGTGCGGGTGTCTGTTGCTGCGCGGGTTCCCCCCTCCCCCCTCGCCCCCCTCCCGCCAGGGGAGGGGGGAACAAATGAAGGCGTCATCGAGCGGGTGGAACCGCGGCGCGGCGTCCTCACGCGGGGCAGCCGGCGGCGGGAACACGTCATCGTCGCCAACGTGGATCAACTCGTCATCGTCATGTCGCTGGTGCAGCCGGACCTGAAACCGAACCTGATCGACCGCTATCTCGCCCTGGCCGAGAAGGGCGAGTTGTCGCCGATCCTGTGCCTGAACAAGGCCGACCTCGCCGACCCGGTGGCGTTGCAGTCGCTCGTCGGCGCGTACTCGCAGCTCGGCATCCCGACGCTGCTGACCAGCGCTCGCACCGGCCTGGGCATCCCCCGCCTGCGGGAGTTACTCGCCGACCGCGCGACGGTATTCAGCGGGCAGAGCGGCGTCGGCAAGTCGTCGCTGCTGAACGCCATCCAGCCGAATTTGGCCCTGCGGGTGAAGGAGATCAGCGAGAACACGCAGAAGGGTCAGCACACCACCACGAACTCGACGCTCATCCGGCTGGCCACCGGCGGGTGGGTGGTGGACACGCCCGGCGTGCGGCAACTGCAACTGTGGGACACGGCGGCGGCCGAGGTGTGGGAGTACTTCCGCGACTTCCGCCCGTTCGTGTCGCGGTGCGGGTTCCCGGACTGCTCGCACACGCACGAGACCAACTGCGGGGTGCGGGACGCCGTCGCCCGCAAGCTGATCGCCGACCGCCGCTACCAGAGCTATTTGGGTCTCTTCAACGGAGTGGAAGAGGAGGAGTGAG
>JBBRUO010000408.1:0-5870 GCA_038247725.1 Gemmatales bacterium | reverse complement strand
CTCGATGCTGGCGATGAGCAGCCACATCGACTTCAGATGCCAGGTGCTTTCCAACGGGATACCATCGCTGGAGGGAAGGTCGCAGCCGCGCGGCAACGCGACCGGTGGGGCCAGGGTCGTCGGCATCTGGGAAACCTCCTGAAGTCAGCGGGTGGCGGGCACCGCAACATCCGACAACTGTTCGTGGGTGAGTCCGATTCGTCCAGTGTTGTTCACGGCCGACTCCAACTCGCCGAGTACGCGATCCCAGTGATGCGCCCCTTTCGAGGCTTCCAGATACAGCCCGTAGAAGAGTTCCCAGTCCGGGTCTCCTTCCGCGACGACAGCCTCCGCGACTGGCGCGGGGCCGTACTTCTTGTCATTCTCATTCAGAATCACCTTCACCCGATCCAAGTCCGTTGCCGGGGACAAGAAGGACAATTCGACGCTGCTGCCGGGCAACAACAACTCGCAACCGAAGTCGTCGGTCTGGTGCGGCACCCAGTTCACCTCACCCGCTGCCGTCTTCTCTCGTAACTTGCGGATCAGGTCGCGGAGTTGACTCTTCGGGATCATGTTGGCCTCTGGTCAGTTTCGGGAACGGTGATTGCAGTTCGTCAATCAACTTCGACGTTCGGCGGAGCAACTCCTGCCACTTGGGGAGGGCCAACCGCCGAGTCGCCGACTTCGACTTTTCGGCGAACTTCTGGGCAAATTTCCGCAACTCGTCGGCGAGCACGGCCGACGCGTGGGTTGCTCCGGCATCTGTCCCATCATATCCGCCGAGTCGTTGCACCGAGTTGTCGCCAGCACCCACGATTCGGCCTCGACCGCTGACCGCGCCTCCGCCAAGTATCGCCCCGCCAGCCCGCCGACGAACCGGCGGAACGCGGTGCGAACCTCCGCCAGCGTTTCCTCGGCCGCGCGCTCGGCCGCCACCGCCGCCGCCGTGGTCTTCCACACCTGACGGATCGTGAACGCGAAACCCACGACGCCGACGAAGAAGCCACCGACGGTGAACACGTCGTTCCACAACGGCGCGAGGGCGACCAACGGCATTTGGAATGCCCCCACGGTTACATCAACTCCTTGATCGGCTTCACCCCGTAATCGACGGCGGGGATCGGCCGCCCCTGCGGGCCGGGCAACTCCTTGTGCGGGTCCAGGCCGAGCGCGGCGTAAATCGTGGCCGTCACCTCGGCCGGGGCGACCGGCCGCGTCTTCGGGGCGAAGGCGTGTTCGTCCGACTCGCCGACCACCGTGCCGCCCTTCAGCGGGCCGCCACCCATCAGCACGGACCAACAGCCGGGGTGGTGGTCCCGACCGCCGGCCGGGTTGATCTTCGGCGTCCGCCCGAACTCGCCCGTCGCCACCACCATCGTCGTCTTCAGCAGGCCGGACTGCGTCAGGTCGTCCATCAAAGCGGCGAACGCCCGGTCGAAGTTCGGGGCCACCTGCTTCGCCATCTCGTCGATATCGGTGAACGGCCGCGACCCGTGAATGTCCCAGGTGACTTCGTCGAACACCGTCTCGAACATGTTCACCGTGACGAACCGCACCCCGGCCTCGATCAGCCGGCGGGCCATCAGGCACGACATGCCGAACCGCGACTTGCCGTACTTCTCCTTCGTCGTCTCCGACTCCTTCGACAGGTCGAACGCCTCGCGTGCTTTGGCGCTGGACATCAGCTTGTACGCCTGCGCGAAGTTGTCGTCCAACTGCTTGGCGGCGGCGCTGCTCTCGAAGGTGGCGACGGCCCCGTCCACCGCGTCCCGCAGCTTCTGCCGGCGGCCGGCCCGCGCCGGCGAGATGTACTCCGGCGGCAGCAGGTCGGGCACCTTGAAGTTCGGCACCGACGGGTCGGCGTTCAGCACGAACGGGTCGTGGCTCTTGCCGAGGTAGCCGGCCGCGTGGCCGTGCGGCAGGTTCCCGCCGGTCTTGCCGATGGGCCGGGGGAGCAGCACATGCGCCGGCAGTTCGCCCCGTCCGCCCTTCAGGTAACTGACCACGGACCCGGCCGACGGGTACTCGATGCCGCCGCTGAAGATGCGGCCGGTCTGCATGACCTGATGGCCCACGTCATGCACCGCCGTGCCCGCGTAGGACACCGACCGGATGACGCTGAAGTTCTTCGCGTGTTCGGCCGCCTTCGGCAGGATGGACGAGAGTTTCATGCCGTCGGCCTTCGTCGGGATCGGCTTGAACGGCCCGCGCACCTCGGCCGGCGCGTCCGGCTTCGGGTCGAACGTGTCGAGTTGGCTGGGCGCGCCGACGAGGAAGAGGAAGATGCAATTCACGTCCGTGTCGGTCTTCGCCTCGGCGGCGCGAGCTCGCGCGGCGAACAACCCCGGTAGGCTGAGGCCGAGCGACGGAATCGCCCCGGCGTACAGGAAGTCGCGGCGGCTCATCCCGTCGCAGAAGTGGACGGATCGCGGGGCGTCGAGGCGGAGCATGAATGCCACTCCGGGGAGAAGTTCATGAGGGAGAGTTCAGGGACGCCGGCCGGTGTCACAACGGGATTCGGGGTGCTGGCGGGCGCTCCGGTCATCTACAATGATACCACCTGCCCGCTCCGGGTGTTCGCGCCCGCGTATCCGTTTCCGCCGAGGTCGCCGACCATGCGCCGTGTCGCCGCCGTCCTGCTCGCCCTGGCTGCCGTGCCCGCATTCGCCGCCGACGTCAAAAAGCGGCCGGCCGAACAGGTCGAATACTTCGAGAAGACCATCCGCCCGCTGCTGGTGGAAAACTGCGTCCGCTGCCATGGGCCGAAGAAACAGCAGGGCGGGCTGCGACTGGACACCGCCGAGGGCCTCGCCAAAGGCACCGACAGCGGCCCGGCCGTCGTACCCGGCGACCCCGCCAAGAGCAAGCTGATTCAGTCCGTGAAGCGGACCAACGACTACGCCATGCCGCCGGACAAGGCGCTTTCCAAGGAGCAAGTCGCGGCCCTGGAAGCGTGGGTGAAGGTGGGCGCGCCGTTCCCCGCCAGCGGCAACGCGACCGTTGACCCCGCCGCCGACAAGAAGCACTGGGCCTTCCAACCGATCACCGCTCCGAAGGTGCCCGGCGGCTCCGCGAACCCCATCGACGCGTTCATCAACGCCAAGTTCGCCGCCGCGAAGCTCGCCCCCGCACCGCCCGCCGACAAACGGACGCTCGCCCGCCGGGTGTACTTCGACCTGATCGGCCTGCCGCCGACCGCCGCGCAACTGGACGCCTTTGAGAAGGACACCCGGCCCGACGCCTACGAAAAGTTGGTGAACGAGTTGCTGGCCAACCCGCACTACGGCGAACGCTGGGGCCGGCACTGGCTGGACGTGGCCCGCTACGCCGACAGCAAGGGGTACGTCTTCACCGAGGATCGCAACTACCCGTATGCGTATACATATCGCGATTACGTCATCCGCAGCTTCAACGAAGATAAGCCGTTTAACCAGTTCGTCATTGAACAACTGGCGGCGGACAAATTGACACTCGGCGACGACAAGCGGCCGCTGGCGGCGATGGGCTTCCTCACCGTCGGCCGGCGGTTCAGCAACAACATCCACGACATCACCGACGACCGCATCGACGTCGTCACCCGTGGCCTCATGGGGATTACCGTCACCTGCGCCCGCTGCCACGATCACAAGTTCGACCCCATCCCGACGGCCGACTACTACGCGCTGTACGGCGTGTTCGCCAGCAGCAACGAGCCGAAGGAGTTGCCGCTCATCGGAGCCGTCGAGCGAACCAAGGAGTACGAGCAATACGCGGCGGCGCAGCAGAAGTTGGACGACGCCGTCGCCGCCGAGCGGGAGCGGGTGATCCGACTCCGCAAGACGGTGAACGGGGCGGCCGTCGGCGGATTGCCCGGCGCGACGACGACGCCCGACCGACTGCTCAACCGGGCCGACCGCGACAAGGTGAAGCGGCTTCAAAAGCAGTCGGACGAGTTCCGCGGCAAGTCGGAGTTCGCCCCGCCTCGCGCGATGGTGATGAACGACAACCCGCAACCGGCGCAGGCGGTCGTGTTCGTCCGCGGCAACCCCGGCAACCGCGGCGCACGGGTGCCGCGCCAGATGCCCGAAGTGACCGGCCCGCGCACCCCGTTCACGGACGGCAGCGGCCGGTTGGAACTGGCGAAAGCCATCGCCTCGCCGTCGAACCCACTGACGGCGCGGGTGTTCGTCAACCGCGTCTGGCTGCACCACTTCGGCCAGGGGTTGGTCCGCACCCCGTCCGACTTCGGCGTCCGCAGCGACCCGCCGACGCACCCGGAATTGCTGGACTTCCTCGCGTCGCAGTTCATGGCCGACGGGTGGAGCGTGAAGGCACTGCACCGCCGCATTCTGCTGAGCGGCACCTACAAACGGAGTAGTGTTATTCCGGCGGAAGCCGCCGCCGACCCGGAGAACCTGTTGCTGTCGCACCAGAACCGCAAGCGGCTGGAGTTCGAGCCTCTCCGCGATTCGCTGTTGGCGGTGTCCGGCGAACTCGACCCGGCCGTCTACGGCCGCTCGGTCCAACTGTTCAACGCCCCGTACCCGACCCGCCGCGCGGTGTACGGCTACATCGACCGGCAGAACCTGCCCGGCCCGTTCCGCACGTTCGACCTCGCCAGCCCGGAGCAACACACCCCGCAGCGGTTCCAGACGACCGTGCCGCAGCAGGCGCTATTCCTGATGAACAACCCGTTCGCGGTGGACCGCACGAAAGCCGTGGCGAAGCGCGACGAGGTGGCGAAGGCGACGAGTGCCGAGGCGAAGGTGAAGGCGCTGTACCGCCTGATCCTCAGCCGCAACCCGACGACGGAGGAGGCGGCCCTCGCGGTCACATTCGTGACGGACGCCGAGAAGGTGAAGCCGACCGTCGGGCAGTTGGGCGCGTGGGAGCAACTGGCGCAAGTGCTTCTGCTCAGCAACGAGTTCAGCTTCGTGGATTGATGAATCCGTCCCTCCGGGGCCGGGCTTCGAGTTGCGAAATCGTTGATGAGCAAGGGTTTTCGCCCCGGAGGGGCGACTGCCGCTAGCCAGGGGTGACGGAGCGAAGCGACGGAACCCCTGGAAGACGACGGTCGAGTTGGACAGCCCCGGAGGGGCGTCGGATCGGCGGCGAAAATCCGCCGTCCCTCCGGGACTCAGCGCATTTTCCCGATGGATTCCAGGGGTTCGGCGAACTCCGTTCGCCGTCACCCCTGGCTACCGGCAACCACGCCTCCGGCGTGAAGGCAGACACCGAGGGACTCGGCATGACCGAAGCGGAGTCGCTCGCGCGAGGCGATCCCGGAGAGAGGCTTGATCGACTCTCTGCGTTCGCCTCCGAACGAAAGTTGCGGCTATTCCTCTGTGGCATTTTTCAAACCTGCCGCTCGCCTGCCCACCGCCGATGCGAAATCACCGAGGCTGTTATCGAGTACGGGGAATTGATGGCGGACGGCCAGACGAACTCTGAGAACATTGCAAAAGCGCGCGAAACAGCCGGGAAACTCACCGGGTATCGTTAGGGCGTAGTCGCGGTCGTTTCCGACCACATCCGCACCGTCTTTCCTTCTGTACTTACTCACCAATTCCCAGGGTTGTTCGAGACCAGTTGGGGGTGGCACAGATTTTGGGATCCGCTCGAAGAACTTCTGGGCAATCCCTTCCGCCCGGTCGCCTTCGATCCCGTGTGGCGCACTGAAGCCGTCGTCGGCATCGCGCGGGGCATCTACAACGACCGTGCGTTCGAGCGGATGCCGATCCTCGCCGACGCGCTGCAAGACGCCGGGTGCGAACACCCGGACATCCTGACCCACTGCCGCGAGCCGGGCACGCACGTCCGCGGCTGCTGGGTGGTCGATTTGGTGTTGGGGAAAAGTTAGCCCGCCGCGCGAGCCGGGGGCCAATCCCTTTGGGGGTTCGCCCCCGGCT
>JBBRUO010000407.1:0-5876 GCA_038247725.1 Gemmatales bacterium | reverse complement strand
TTGAAGCGGGCGACGAGCGCGGCCAGGAACTCCTTCCCGTCGGCGTTCAACTCTTTCCCGGCGAGCAGTTTCAGCACAGTCCGCAACGACGGCGCGGCGACGCACTCGGCCCGCACGTCGGCCGGCAGCGGTGAGGCGTCGATCAGGTGCCGGATGTACGGGGTCTCGTCGATGTGGATACCGACGGCGTACCCGTTCTTGTAGTGGTGGGCGGTGGACACCCGTAACTCGGACAGCAGCTTCATCCCGAGGTACTCGTTGACCGTGGCCAGTTCGTCGGCGGTCACGTCGTAAGTGAGGGTGGCGAGGGTGGCGGGGCTGGCTTCGTGCTTGGGGCGGTAGTCATTGACGTGCTTGCGGGGGTAGTCGCGGTCCAGATCGAAGCCGCCGTTCGGTTCGACCGGCCGGCACCCGTGGACCGCCTGCAAGAAGCCGGTCTTGCCGGACTCGTTCTGCCCGACCAGGACAGTGACGTTCGGATCGACGGGCACCGCGCCGCTGTCCTCGATGGATCGGAAGTTCGTCACATGCACGCTCGCCAATCGCATGGCCGTCCTCGGTTCGGTGGGGCGGGTTCGACTCAAACAGGAACTCACGGACGCTGTCCCAGCGGGTGCTGTGCGGGGCACGCAACCCACCTCCCCACGTTGAAGGTCGGCGGCGAAGCCGCCGGGAGGGGAGCTTTCTTCTGCTTGTTAGCCCGCCGCGCCAGCAAGGGGCCAACTGCTGGGGGCCGGGTGTGATCGTGTCCCCATTCCCGCACGTCCCTTGCTGGCGCGGCGGGCTAACACAAAATCAGACTCCCCTCCCGGTCCCGGCACGCGACCCACCTCCTCTCAACGAGGGGAGGTGGGAAGTAGCGACCGCCCCTCAACGTCTTGGGACACGCCCAGTGCGTTCGGTTCAGAACACCCGCACGCCGTCAGTATACACACGTTCCGGATAGAGCGTCTCATCAAGCACGAGGAAATCGGCCCGTTTGCCGGTCGCCAGGCTGCCGATGTCGGCGTCGCGGTTCAAAATGCGGGCCGGGGTGAGGGACGCCATGCGGACGACCTCGTGCAGCGGCGCGCCGGTCAACCGGTGGAAGGTGCGGACGCAATGGTCCATACCCATGACGCCCGACGCCAGCCCGGTGCCGTCGAAGGTGACACCCACATCGCCTTTCCGCCGGATCCGCTCGCCGGTCCCGGTCGGCCCGAACCAGTATTCGCCGTCCGGCCTGTCCACGGCCCGCATGGAGTCGGTGACGAGGGCGAGGCGATCCGGCCCCTTCACCTTGTACGCCAACTTCAGCAAATCGCCGGACAGGTGCCAGCCGTCGGCGATCACTTCGGTGGTCAGGTCGTCGAAGTACAGCGTCGCTTCCAGCACACCCGCGCGCATGGGGAACGCCTGCCCCGGCCGTAACCGGGCGCGATCCGACATCGCGCAGAACAGGTGATCGACGTGCCGCACGCCCCACGACACCGCGGCTTCCACCTGGGGAAAGGTGGCGTAACTGTGGCCGGCGGTGACGAGCAACCCGCGCGCGACGGCCGAACGGGCGAGCCGTTCGGTGCCGGGCGTTTCCGGCGCGACGGTCAGCGTGACCAACCCTTTCCCAGCGAACGACAGTAACTGGTCATCCTGTTCGACGTTTGGCGTGAGGAACTCGGCATTCGGGTGGCAGCCCTTCGCCTCCGGAAGGAAGTACGGCCCGTACAGGTGCCCGCCGAGGATTCGCGCCCCGCCGGTGTCGGCGTCGGTCAGTTCCGCGCACAGTTCGAGGAAGCGCATGTACTCGGCGAACGTGGCGACGGTGCTGGTGGGCGTGAGGGAAGTCGTGCCGTGGCGGAGGTGGCAGCGGCAGATGGTGCGGAATGCCTCCGCCGTGTTGTCCATGAAGTCGGCCCCGTCGCCGCCGTGGACGTGCAGGTCTACGAAGCCGGGCGCGAGGTACTTCCCGCCGAGGTCTTCCCCGTCGCGAACTCCCTCACCGACGGCGGTGATGCGGGCGTCCTCCACGGTGATGCCCGCAGACGGGAGGACGCGATCCGGCAGGATCACACGGGCGTTGCGGAAACTCGGCATCGGGCAACTCTCCGCTCCGGATGGGGTGGGATCGGGCCGCGAACTCCCCTCCCGTGGTTCCATTCGCGTCCCGTTCCCGTTACGCTATCAACATCCCACCGACTCGGAACCATCGGGGACCGTCCCACCATGATTCGACTCTCCCTCACCGTCGCCCTTGCCGCCTTCGGCACCCCGGCTCTCGCCGACGCGCCGGACTTCAACCGCGACGTGCGGCCGATCCTCGCTGACCACTGTTTCGCCTGTCACGGGCCGGACGAAAAGGCGCGGAAGGCCGACCTGCGGCTCGACCTGCGCAAGGAAGCGCTCGACGTGCTGTCGCCGGGCAAGGTCGATGCCAGCGAACTGCTGCGGCGGTTGCACACGAAGGACACCAGTGAGGTGATGCCGCCGCCGAAGTTCGGCAAACCGGTGAAGCCAGCACAGGTCGAAATCCTGAAGCAGTGGATCGCGGCCGGGGCCGAGTACAAGGGCCACTGGGCGTTCGAGAAACCGACCCGCCCGGCCGTGCCGGCCGTCGCGGGCGCGATCAAGAACCCCATCGACGCCTTCCTGCTCGCGCGGCTGAAGCAAGACGGGTTGGCGTTCTCGCCGGAGGCCGACAAGCGGACGCTGATTCGCCGGGTGACGCTCAACTTGACCGGCCTGCCGCCGACGGCGAAGGACGTCGCCGACTTCCTCGCGGACGAGTCGCCGAGAGCCTACGAACGGGTGGTGGACCGGCTGCTGAAATCGGTGCGGTACGCCGAGCGGATGACGCTGGACTGGCTCGACGCCGGGCGGTACGCGGACACCCACGGGTACCACATCGACAGCGGCCGCGACATGACCCGCTGGCGGGAGTACGTCATCCGCGCGTTCGACACGAACATGCCGTTCGACCGGTTCACCGTCGAGCAGTTCGCCGGCGACCTGCTGCCGAACCCGACGCTGGAACAGAAGATCGCCACCGGGTTCCACCGCAACCACATGATTAACTTCGAGGGCGGCGCGATCCCGGACGAGTACCAGACGGCGTATGTGGTGGACCGTGTGAACACCGTCGGCACCGTCTGGCTGGGGTTATCGGTCGGCTGCGCGCAATGCCACGACCACAAGTTCGACCCGGTGAGTATGAAGGACTTCTACAGCCTGTATGCGTTCTTCAACAACATCCCGGAGCGCGGGCTGGACGGGTCGAAGGGCAACGCCGTGCCGTTCATCAAGACGCCGCGGCCGGACCAGGGCAAGCTCGTCGCGGAGTTGAAGGCGAAAGTCCAGGGAATCGAGGGCAAACTGTCGGCCGCGTGGCCGGAGGTGGACGCCGCGCAAGCCGCGTGGGAGAAGGCCGCGACCCAGTTGACGGCCGATTGGACGGTCGTGAAACCCGTAACGGTGACATCACAAGGCGGCGCGACGCTGAAGACACTGGAGGACAACTCCACCCGCGCGGAAGGCAAGGCCTCGGCCAAGGAAGTGTATACCGCGACGTTGAAGACCGACATGAAGACGGCCACCGCATTCCGGTTGGAAGCGCTGCCGGATGACGCCTTCCCCGAACGCGGTCCCGGCCGCAGCGCGAACGGCAACTTCGTGATGACCGGGGTGAGTGTGACCCTTGACGGCAAGCCGGTGAAGTTGCGAGCCGCCACCGCCGACCACAGCCAGGCCGACGGCGGCTTCGACGTGAAGACGGTACTCACCGGTGGCAAGGGCTGGGCCATCCTCCCCGAAGTCGGCAAGCCGCACGCGGCGGTGTTTGAGTTCGCCGAACCACTCTCCACCGCCGGCAAGGAACTGGTGATCGCGTTGAAGTTTGAGTCCGTCTTCGCGCGGCATCAGATCGGCCGGTTCCGCCTGTCGCTGACCGACTCGGCGACCCCGCATCAGGCCGGCGGCCCGCCCGCCGCCGTCGCCGCGGCGCTGAAAGTGGACGCGAAGAAGCGGACCGACAAGCAGAAAAACGAGGTCCGCAAGTATTACCGCGAAGTCGTTTCGCCCTTGGCCCGCACGGTTTCGGACGGACTCGCGGCGGCGCGCAAGGAGCTGGCCGATGCCGAGAAAACCACCTCCGACGCGATGGTGATGCAGGAGTTGCCGACGCCGCGCGACACGTTCATGCTGCTCCGCGGGCAGTACGACAAGAAGGGCGAGAAGGTGACGATGGGCGTCATCGAGTCGCTCGCGCCGATGCCGACGGGGGCACCGAACAACCGCCTCGGGCTGGCGAAATGGCTGGTCTCCGGCGACCACCCGATGACCGCCCGCGTCACCGTCAACCGCTTCTGGCAGACGTGCTTCGGCATCGGGCTCGTGAAGACGGCCGAAGACTTCGGCACGCAAGGCGACTTCCCCAGCCACCCGCACCTGCTCGACTGGCTGGCGTGCGAGTTCGTCTCGCCGTCGGACGCCACCGCCCACCCGTGGGACGTGAAGCACGTCGTCCGCCTGATCGTCACCAGCGCCGCGTACCGGCAGAGTTCCAACGCCACGCCGGACCTGCTGGCCAAGGACCCGGAGAACCGTCTACTCGCGCGGCAGTCACGGAACCGCCTTCAGGCCGAGTTCCTGCGGGATCAGGCGCTCGCCGTCAGCGGGTTACTGAATGGCGAAGTCGGCGGCCAGAGCGTGTCGCCGTACCAGCCGAAGGGCATCTGGGAGGAACTCAGTTTCCGTCTCGACAACAAGAACTTCAGCGCCCAGGTGTACGATCAGAGCACGGGTAAAGATCTGTACCGCCGCAGCATGTACACGTTCTGGAAGCGCACCGCCCCGCCGCCGTCGATGGTCACGCTGGACGCGCCGGATCGGGAAATCTGCACCGTCCGCCGCGGCCGCACCAACACCCCGCTGCAAGCGCTGGTGCTGATGAACGACCCGACGTTCGTGGAGGCGTCGCGGAAGCTCGCCGAGCGGATCATGATCGAAGGCGGCGGGACGACCGAGGCCCGCATCGCGTTCGCCTTCGAGACTGTGGCGATCCGCAAGCCGACCGAACGGGAAGTGGCGGTGCTGAAGCGGGTGTTCGACGCGCGGAAGGAGAAGTACACCGCCGACCCGAAGGCCGCCGAGAATCTGCTGGCGGTGGGCGAGTCGCTACGGGACAAGTCGCTCCCCGCCGCCGACCTCGCCGCCTGGAGCGTGGTGGCGAGTACCCTTCTCAACCTCGACGAGGTGCTGACGCGGAACTGAGCGGACGAGATCGGGTCAGAGGCTGTGAATCAATCGGGTGACTGGGTCCCTCCAATGGTTGTGTCGCCGAACGCCATTGGAGGAACCGTCGTGTTGCGGGTGTCCGCCCTGTTCGATCCGGAGTTGGGCGTGCACCCGGCGAAGTGCCGTCGGGCGGCGTTGGCGTGCAACACGGCGTTCCAGGCCGATCCCGATATGAGTCGGGCGTGGGGGAAGCTGGGGGCGGCGAAGTTCGACCCGAGGATCGCGTAGTTGCGAAGCCCGGCGGACGATTCCGCGGTTCGTATTGCTGGCCGTGGACCGCTGGTGGCAACAGCGACGGAACGAACCGCACACGATCACCCACGGCGGGACAGCCCAGAACGGGACGCGCAGTCCGTCGCCTGATACATGAACCTGGTTGGGCTGTCCCATCGCGTTGAGGAGTTGCCGCTTCTTCCCACCTCCCCTCGTTGAGGGGCATTGGTCTCTACACAAGTTTATGAGTCTGGTACGGTGCCGCGTATGACTTCAGCCTACTCCCGTTGGAAGCGCGGCTCCGGCGGTGTTACTCCGCCCTGGTAAACCGGTTGCAGCGGGGTGGTCAGTCCGCCACCGCCCCCCGAACCGACGGCGGCCACTCCCGGAGGATC
>JBBRUO010000406.1:0-5903 GCA_038247725.1 Gemmatales bacterium | reverse complement strand
TCCCCTCAACGAGGGGAGGTGGGTTGCGTGCCCCTCGCGGCAGTTGGGACAACGTCGGTGGGCTCGTGGATCAGGACCAACTGGAGCGGTTCCAGCGAGAGGCGTTCACCCCGCCGGCGGTGACGGCGGCCATCGGGAAGGTGCTGGCCGCCCGGCAGGAACTCAAGGGCGTGGAGACGGGCATCGCCGACGAGTTGGCGGCCCTCAAGGAGATCAACGAGGACCAAGCCCGCATTCGCGCGAACATGGCCGTCACCCCGAAGGAGTCGGAGGCGTACAAGCGGTACCTGAAGAAGTTCGACGACCAGGAGACGGAGATCGAGAAGCGGCAGGCCAAGGTGAAAGAACTGACGAAGACGAAAGACCGCAAGGCGAAGGAGCTCGCCGAGTTGATCCGCACGCTGAAGGGGGAGTGACCGGCGCGGCCCGCCGGCCTAAACTAAATCGTGCCTCGCCTCGTCCGGCCGGCAACCGGCCTGGGCCGAAGGCGGAAAAGGAATCGTGACCTTATGAGAGAGTTGCTGAGATTGTGGCGGCCCATTCGAGCCAGCCTGTGGTTCACACCGACGCTCATTGTCCTTTTGGCGGTCGGGTTGGCCGCCACCCTCATCGAGGTGGACACCCGCGTCGCCCCCGTCACGTGGTACGAGTGGCCGCTCCTGTTCGGGTCCGGGGCGGCCGGGTCGCGGCAGATGTTGGCCACGGTCGCCGGGTCGATGATGACCGTCGCTGGCACCGTCTTCTCCATCACGCTGGTGGTGTTGTCCCTGGCGTCCAGCCAGTACTCGTCGCGGGTGTTGCGGAACTTCCTCACGGACCGCACCAATCAGACGGTGCTGGGGGTGTTCGTCGGCATCTTCGCCTACTGCCTGGTGGTGATGCGGACCGTCCGCGGCGGCGACGAGGGCGAGGTGTTCATCCCGTCCCTGGCGGTCCTCGGCGGGGTGCTCCTGGCGTTCGTCGGCATCGGCTACCTCATCTTCTTCATCCACCACATCTCGACATCCATCCAGGCGGCCCAAATCCTGGCCCGCATCTCCGACGAGACCGTCTGCGCGGTGGACCACCTGTTCCCCGAGGCGGTCGGCGACGAGAGCGACCCCGAGCCGCCGGACCCGGTCGTCACCCGCCCGAACCAGCGGTGGCACCCCGTCCCGGCCGCCCGGTCGGGCTACGTCCAGGAGATCGACGCGGCGGCGATCCTCGCCCACGCGAAGGAGAAGCGGACCGTCGTCCGCATGGACCGGGGGATCGGCGAGTTCGTTGTCGAGGGCACCCCGCTGGCGTCCGTACTGGGAGCCGGAGAACCGGAATCGGCCGACATCGACCGCCTGCGAGCGGTGTTCGCCGTGGCCCGCCAGCGGAACATGACTCAGGACGCGGCGTTCGGCATCCGGCAGATCGTCGACATCGCGCTGAAGGCCCTGTCCCCCGGCATCAACGACATCACGACGGCGGTCATGGGCCTCGATTACCTGACGGCGATCCTGGTGCGGGTGGCCCGCCGCCGAATCGAATCCCCGTACCGCTTCGACGAGGGGGAACTGCGCGTCCTGGCCCGCGGGCCAACGTTCGCCAGCCTCGTGGCCGAGTCGTTCGACCAGATCCGCGAGAACGCCGGCGGCAACGTCGCCGTCCTCACCCGGTTGTTCGAAGTACTCGGCATGGTGGCCGAACAGGTCAACTCCGCCGAGCGGCGGGCCGTCCTGTTGAGCCAGGCGGACCGCACCGCGGAAGTGGTGTTGCGGACCGTCGCGGCCCCGACGGACCGCCACGCGGTCGAGGCGGTCGCGGCGACACTCGAAGCGCGACTCGGGCGGAAACCGGACGGCCGCACCACGCGCCCCGACTGACAAACGAACCCGTTGGCGGTGTCCCCCACTGCCGAGCACATCTTCGCGTGCGACAGAATTCCTTGAAAACCTTGGCAACGGACCGATCACGCCCCATCTCTCCCGAACGGGACGAGGTGGGCGCGTCGTGACCCGCCCCAGGCGAAATCATGTAGACGGCTCTGGTCCCGCGCCGGTCCGGAACCGCGAAAATCCCCCGGTCGCCCCCGCCGGTTCAGGCCCCGGACCGAAATCCGTGCTATGTGGGAATGACGCTTGTTCCACCCCCACTGCCGGACATCCGCCATGGCCCGCGCGCCCAGCCCGGTCGAGTTCCTCGCCGTCGCCGAGAAGAGCAAGCTGCTCCACCCGGTCGCCCTCGAACCGTACCGCGGGGCGGTGGACCGGTACGCCACGGCCGACGAACTGGCCGCCGCGATGACGGCCGAAGGGCTGCTCACCAAGTTCCAGGCCGACCACCTGCGGCAGGGCAAGTGGCAGGGGTTCTTCCTCGGCACCTACAAGATGCTGGAGAAGATCGGCAGCGGCGGCTCGGCCGTCGTGTACCTGGCCGAGCACGTGCGGCTGAAGCAGCGGGTGGCGATCAAGGTGTTGTCGCACCAGAAGGCGGCGGACGCCGAAGCCCTGGGGCGGTTCGAACGGGAGGCGAAGGCGGCGGCGGCGGTGCGGCACCCGAACATCGTCCACGCCTTCGACGTGGCGACCGAGGGCCGGGTGCATTACATGGTGATGGAGTACGTGGACGGGGTGACGCTGGTGAAGGCGCTCACCGACGGCGGGCGGATGGCCCCGCGGCGGGTCGCCCGGCTGATGCGGCAAGCGGCCCTGGGGCTGCACGCCGCCCACCAGGCCGGCATCGTCCACCGGGACGTGAAGCCGTCCAACCTGATGATCGCCACCGACGGCGTGGTGAAAGTCATGGACCTCGGGTTGGCCCGGTACGAGGCCGACGAACTGTCGCTGACCCAGGGAAAAGCCGTCCTCGGGTTGGCCGCGTACACCGCCCCGGAGCAGATGCGGGAGAACGCGACGGTGGACGCGCGGACGGACGTGTACGCCCTGGGCGCGACCTTCTACCTGGTCGCCGCCGGGATGCCGCCCCCGGTCGTCGGCGTGCCCGCCCCGACCGTTGCCGCCCGCGCACCCGCTGAAGTGGGCGACTTCCGAAAGCTGATGAGCGTCGTCGAGCGGATGATGGCCGTCGTCCCGGAAGACCGGTATCAGTCGATGGCGGACGTGGCTGCCGCTCTGTCCGTGTCCGGGTTGCTAGACCCGAAGACCGCGAAGGCCGCGCCGCCCCGCCTGGCCGAGCAAGCCGTGGGCGAAACGCCCAAGCCGGCGTCCGACACCGCCGAAGTCACGCCCTTCTCACTGGAAGATCGGATGCGGGGGCTGTTCGATTCGCTCGGCCCCGTTAACTCGGAACCGGAAGTCGAAGTCGAAGACGAACGTCCGCCCGTCGCACCCCGCCCGCCGCACCCCGCCCGGCAGTGGGTCGCGGCCGGGGCCACGTTCGCCCTCGTGCTGGCGCTCCTCTTCATTCTTGCCCGCTGACAGTGTTTCGGCCCGTCCCGTAGTCATCGTGAAGGTCGTCGTCCCCTCTCGCCTGAAGGTTCATCTCCAGCCGCGAATTCGGTGATGTTCTTCCCGATTGACATTTTTTCTGCCGTGCCAGCAGCGTGTTGTTGGCGGTGCCTGATCTATGTTGCCGGCGGGAAGCAATTGTCCCCCTCGGATCGCCGTGCGTCCCGATACTCCGGATCGCGCGGCGGTCGGCCTCCATCTCCCCCGTTGGTGCACCCATGACGTTGCTTGAATCGGTCGCTCGTCGGCTCGGCCTCCCCGCTCGCGCGAACCGGAAGACCCGCCGCGCGGCCTCGGCCCGCCTCGCCCTCACGCACCTGGAAGACCGCACGGTCCCGGCGACCCTCACCTGGGACGGCGGTGGCGGCGACGCTAACTGGACCACGGCGGCCAACTGGGTCGGCGACATCGCCCCCGTTGCGAGCGACGACCTGGTCTTCGGCACCGGTGCCGCGCAACTCACGAACAACAACGACTTCACCACCGGGACGTCGTTCAACGCGATCACGTTCAACGACGGCGGTTATAGCATCTCGGGCAACTCGATCGTCCTCGCGGGGACGTTCACGGCGGCGAGCTTCGTCTCGCAGACGGCGTCGACGCTCAACTTCCACATCGCCCTGGGGACGGGCAACTTCGACCTCGATACGACCGCAAACATCAACATCAACGGCATCCTCTCCGGCTCGTCGGGCCTCACCCAGGGCGGGGCCGGCGGGACCCTGCGGCTCTCGGGGAGTGCGGCGAATACCTACACGGGAACGACGACGCTGAATTCGGGCACCCTCGAGCTCAATAAGCTCGTGGGCGTGGCGATCGCGGGGGACCTCGTGGTCGGCGACGGCTCGGGGACCGACCTCGTCATGTACTTCGTCAACAATCAGGTCGCCAACGGGTCGAACGTCTCGGTCGTCGGCGCCTCGGCCACGATCGATATGGACGTCTGGAGCGACGTGATTGGCTCGCTCACCATGACCGGCGGCACGTTCCAGACGGGGACGGGGTTACTCACCGTCGCGAACAACATCACGACCCTCGCCTCGTCCTCCCGGGCGACGATCGGGGGCTGGCTCAGCCTGAACGGCGGGACTATGAGGTTCTACATCGCCTACGGTGCGGCGGCGAACGACTTGCTCATCAGCGCGGTGATCTCGAACGGCAGCATCATCAAGGCCGGTTTCGGTGTTCTGGCCCTCTCGGGCACGAACACGTTCGCCGGCGACACGACGATCAACGCCGGGACGCTGACCGTAACCGGCAACTTCGCCATTGCCGACACGTCCGCCGTGACGGTGGCCTCGAGTGCCACCTTGACCCTCAGCGGCAACGAGGCCATCGGCAGTCTGGCCGGTAGTGGCTCCGTGAATCTCGGGAGCGCCTCCCTGACGACGGGTGGCGACGACACCGACACCACCTTCAGCGGTGTGGTGAGTGGCACGGGCAACCTGATCAAGACTGGCACCGGCACGTTCACCCTGTCGGGGATCAACACCTATACCGGCGACACCCTCGTTAACGCCGGAGCCATCCAAGTCGAGAGCAACGGCGCCCTGGGCACGACGGCTGGCGATACGACGGTCGACAGCGGGGCGGCCATCTGGTTCAGTGGAATCGGCCTGAATATCGCCGAGGGGTTCACGATCGCGAGCCCGAACTCGGGGTTGGAGGTCGCGCTCGGCACGATCTCCGGAGACGCGACCCTGACCGGCAATGTCCTGATGACGACGACTGCCAACAAGGTCGGTGCCGCTGACGGCACGACCCTCACGATCAACGGCGTGATCGACGATGGCGTGAGCACCCTAAACCTCCGCGCGTTCAATGGACCGACTGGACGGGTCATCTTCGGCGGCAACAACACCTACGGCGGGGACTTCCTGGCCAACGACGGCTCCATCCGGGCCACCCACAGCAACGCCTTCGGCGACCCGACGCAGGTACAGACCGTCACCTTCCAGGGTTCGACAACCTTCGAGCTCTCGGGCGGAATCACCATCCCGGCCCCCAAGTTCGTGTACATGAACGGCGACTTTATTTTGGGGCCGCCCGCGCGGATCGTCAGCCTCTCGGGCGCCAACGCGATCGCGGGCGAGGTGGGGATGGGGGCGAATAACACGATTGACGTCGCCAGTGGATCCTCGCTCGACTTCACGAACGCGATTTATGAGTACCTCGGGTCGCATAGCCTGACCAAGACCGGCGCGGGCGTGATGATCGTCTCGGGCGACGGCACCTACACCGGCACGACGACCGTCACCACTGGCACGTTACTGGTGAACGGCTCGATCGGTTCCAGCAGCGCGGTCACGGTCGCCAGCGGGGCGATCCTCGGCGGCAGCGGGACCACACCGGGTGTGACGGTTTCGTCGGGGGGCACCGTCGCCCCCGGTAACGCCGGCCCGGGCATCCTGTCCACGGGGAACGCATCGTTCGTCGCCGGCTCGACCTACAGTACCGAACTCAACG
>JBBRUO010000405.1:0-5904 GCA_038247725.1 Gemmatales bacterium | reverse complement strand
ACCCGGCTAGTGGCGGCCGGGTTCCGCTGGGTGTCGCCGATGACGCAGAACGAGTAGGCGTCGCTCTCCCCGACGGCGGTGGCGAACGTCAGCGGCTTACTCGTCACCGTCTTCCCGTCGGCCGTGGCGCAGGTCACCTGGTAGAAGTATTTGGTGTTCGGCTGGAGGTTCGCCAGCGGGATTTCGTGCATCGTGTCCGCTTTGGCGGATTTGGCGACTTCCTTCGGCGGGAAGGTGGTGCCGTACTTCACCTCGCAATCGGTGTCCTCGGTCGTCTCGGACATGATGGTGATGCCGGTGCGGGTGGCGAACTGCAAATACGGCGACACCTCGAACCGCAGGGCAGCCGGCTTCGGGGCCAGTTTGGCAAGCGCTTCATCCGCCTGAAAGTGCGTCAGCAACTTGTCGGCGGGCACCGCCTTGTCGCACCACAGCACCTCGCGGATGGCTCCCTGGAACGGGTAGTCTTCGTCCGCGTCCTGATACCGGCCGATCACCAGCGGGGCGCTGTCGGCGTACAGCACCGGGCCGCTTTGCGCGGTGGAAGTCGCGTCCTCGACGCCGTTCACGAACAGCCGCATCGTCTTCCCGTCGTAGGTCGCGGCGACGTGGTACCAGCGGCCGAGGTCGTATTTCGATTTGCCGTTCAAGTACGTCACCTTGCCGTCGCCGTCGTCCGCCCCGGTGGTCGCCAGGCCGAAGTAGAACGCGGTCTTGTCGTACCCGACGACGAACCCCTTCTCCTTCGGGCCGTTGTCCTGGAAGCAGCCGAAGATGCCGCCCCACTGAGTCGGCTCGTCGATTCGCACCCAACTGGCGACGGTGAAGTCCTGCTTCGGCAGGAAGGCGTCCTTCGGGGTGACGGCCTTGTTCACGATCACAGACGCGCCGGGGTCGGCGAACTCCAGCGCGGCGGTCGGCTCGGTGATGGGCGTCGGCTTGCCGGTGAGGGTGCCGTCCATTTTGCCGGCGCGGTCGGCCACCTTGCCGCCCTTTACGCCGGTGGCGTCGAACACCCAGTGGGCGAACGGCGCGAGGGTCTCGCGGGGCGCGGCGGTCGAGTCCGTCAGGCGGACCAGGGCGACGGCGGCGACGAGGCCGACGCACAGGGCGGCGACGGCGACTTGGCGGGCGCGGCGGGGCATGGCGGTACCGGGGTCGGGGTGGGACAGGGGGAATGATACGCGGGGGAAATGGAAAGGCCGGCCCCGCCGTCGGGACCGGCCGCGAACGGTTTGGCTACCACTCACTGGTCGTTGATGACTTCGCCGCCGGCGCGGGTGCCGTAGGCGCTCAGGGCGACCGGGTTGATGCTGTCGCGGATGAACCGCACCGACCCGTCACCCATCACGAACTGCGCGCCGCCGGTGTGCCGGCTGCCGTAGCTGACCTCGTAGGCCGCCCAGGCCGGGTCGGTGTCCGACCAGGACATCGTGTTGGCCGACGGGATCGGCTTGGGGAAGTTGATGCGGACGGCGGTGCTCCCGCCCATCTCGGACCAGTCGGTCCCTTCCCAGCAGTCCAAGTCGTCCCCGCCGATGGCCCAATGGTCTTTCTTGCCCGCGTTGCGATTCAACTCGGGGAGCGGAGCGAGGCTGGCGATCATCGGGTCAGGCTCGGCTTCGCCGATCATGACGGTGTTGCTGAGGCCGTCGGTGACGCTCAGGAGTCCGACCGGCCCGCCCATCCCGCCGTTGCGGATGCGGGTGTTCGGCCGCGAGCGGGTGATGAACATGCCGTCCAGTTGGCCCATGTGAAGAGCACCAGGAATGGCCCCGGCCCCCGGCCCCCACCCGTTGCTCCCGCCCGGCTTGCCGTCGTGCGGTTGCACGCCGGTGGCCACTCCGAGGTAGTTGCACGGCACCCGCATACAGAACCATCCGGCCGGCTGTTCGACCGACAAATCGATCACGGCGGTCGTCGGGGCGGTGGACGACGGGCAACGATACGTCTTGAAAGGCAGCCCACACACCGCCATCTGCCGCTCGGAGTTGCTAGCCGAGGTGATCAACGGGGTCGGCACGGCCGCCCCCGTGCCCCAGTTGTTGCTGCCGAAGGTGAGCGCCCGGAAGGCGTTGTCCTGCTCGATGTACGGCAAGATAAACGCCGTCCAGTGCCCGCCCTCCTCGGCCTCACCGAGCATCGGGATGCGGTCCTCGTTGGCACCGGCGAAGTTGTGGACCGCCAGACCCATCTGTTTCAGGTTGTTGCTGCAACTCATCCGGGCGGCCGCCTCGCGGACCTTCTGCACGGCGGGAAGTAGCAGGCCGATCAGGATGGCGATGATGGCGATCACCACCAGCAACTCGATCAGTGTGAAGCCGGAACGACGATTCCGCATGAGAGACCCTCGGGGAGAAAAAGAAATGGAACGGAGACTCGGAGCCAAAAGTCACTTCGCCGGGACATCGAAATCGAACCGGTTCTCCTGGTTCGCCTGAACGGTGAACCGCACCGTCGTCGTCTCCTCGGCTTTGCCGGCGCGGTACGCTTCCGGCACCAACTCGACAGCGGTCGCGGTGCCGCCCATTTCGCTCGGCTTCTCGTCGGCCCCCACGGCGCGCGTGCCCTGACGGGTCTTCATCATCTGGAGGGTGAAGGTCACCTTGTACTCGCCTGCCATCACCCCCATGCCGCCGCTCGACCGCATCGTCAGATTGCCGTCCTTGTCCGTCTCACCGACTCCCAGATTAAACGCGTTGACCTCACTGCTCACCGGGCGGAAGTAGACGATCAGCCGCTCGTACGGCTTGCCGCCGAGGGTGACCTTCCCGGTGGCCGGGTAGACTGGTGGCGGTTTCCCCCCGCACCCGGATAGGGCGACGAACGCGGTGGCGACGAGTGCGACGAATACGGTGCGACGGGCATAGGGCACGGCGGAATCTCCGGTGGGCGATAGCGCCCATGGGAAGAAATGTTATCCGCCGTCGCAAGCGGTGTGGTTCAGACTTGGTGAGGATGACGTGAAGATTCCATGAGGCGAGCGGCCCGCCGTCATTTACCGACAACGGACAGGCTGGCGCTCCGCACCGTCCCGGTGTTGCCGGCGAACAGGTCGAAGATCTCCACCGTCCACGTCCCCTTCGCCGACCGACCGTCGAACGCCGACAGCGCCTGCTCCGGCTTCACCGCCGTCCCGCTCGGCAGTGCCGCAACCGTATCGAGTTTCGGGCGGGCCAAATCGTCGAAGGTGACGCGGTTCAAGTTCAGCGATCGGCGGTTGAACACGACGACCTTGCGGCCGTCCGGGGCGACTAGCCGGATATACAAGTCGCTGGTGCGGGCGTGGCTGAGGTCGAGCGTCAACCGCAGGTCGGAGACGCGGATGTCCTCGGTGACGGTCAGGAACACCCGCGTCGTCCGCAGGTCCGGGATGGCGATCGGCATTCCGGCGGCGGCAGCCGTGCTTCGGGTCGGTGCCGTGGGCGGACTCACCGGCGGACTCGCCGGGGGCGAAGTCGCCCCGCTCAGGGTGGCGGTCGCGGCGAACGTGTCGGTGGCGGCACTCGTCCCGTTCCCGTCCTGGTCCATCCGCCGGGCGGTCGTGTCCCAGATGTCCGGCCCGACGACGAGGCGGTAAGTGCCGGCGGCGGTCTGCCGGGCGAACGTCACGTCGAAGACGGAGCTGTTCCTGTAAACCGGGGAAACGGCCGTCACCGCGGTGACGGTGATCCGCGCCCCGGTCGGCCCGATCATCACCACATCGCCCGCCGTGAAACTCGGCGCACTGACGGTCTTGTTAAAGGTCAGCCGCACGCGGTCGTAGCTGTTCGAGGTGGTGCCGCTGAATTGCGCGGCGATGACGCGCGGCCCCGTGGTAATCGCGGCGGCCGGCGGCGGACTGACGGGGGGGCTGACCGGTGGGGACACGACCACCGGTGGGCTGACGGGCGGCACGACGGACGGGGGGACTGGCGGGACCGTCGCCGGCGCGTCGAGCAGTTTGGCCAGGTTGATCCGCCCGCCGGTGGACACCTTGCCCGCCAGCGAACTGACCGGATCGACCGACTGCTTCAACTTGTTGATGACCTGGAGGTGATCCCACGTCGGGTTCTCGTCCCACAGCAGCGCGAGTGCCCCGCTGACCACCGGCGTCGCCAGGCTGGTGCCGGACTTGTACCCGTACCCGCCGCCCCGCGTGGTCGTCAGCGTGTTGTCGCCGGGCGCGGCTACCGTCACCGTCCGCGCCCCGTAGTTGGAGTAACTGGACAGCCGGTCGTTGGCGTCGGTCGCGGCGACCACCACCACGTTGTCGGTGTCCCGGATGTAGTTCGACGGGTAGGCGGGGGTGCTGTCGTTGTCCGACGACTCGTTCCCGGCCGCCACCACGACGATCACCCCGCCGGCGCGAGCGCGGGCGATGGCTTGCCCGAGGAGCGGGTCGGCCGCGGCCCCGCCCCAACTGTTGTTCAGGATCTTGGCCCCGCGCTGGACGGCGTAATCCATGGCGCGGATGGCGTCGGAGGTGAACCCGTTGCCGTTCGCGTCCATGAATTTCAGGGCCATGATCGTTGTCGTCCACGCCACCCCGGTGACGCCGGTGCCGTTGTTCCCGGTCGCCCCGATGACCCCCGCCACCGCCGTCCCGTGCCCGTTGTCGTCGGTCGGGTCGTTGTCGTTGTTGGCGAAGTCGTAGCCGTATCTGTCCGGGGCGCTGGCGTCGGGGTTCCGCCACAGGTTCGCCACCAAGTCTGGGTGGGTCAGGTCGATGCCGGTGTCGATGACGGCCACCACCGTCCGCCCGGTGCCGGTCTCGGTGTCCCACGCCCGCGCCGCCTCGATCCTGTTCAGCCCCCACTGGCTACGGTACTGCGTATCGTTCGGAAGGGCGGAGGCGGTGATGCGGGCGTCCGCGCCGACCTGATTCACCCCCGGCTGGCCGGCGAACAAACTCAGGGCGGCGGCGGTCGATACCCCGGCGTCCAGGTCCACGCGGTAGGTGCCGAAACCGAGTGGCGTCACCGTGTCGGCGACCGGCACCCGTTCCAAAGTGGCGGCGTGAACGGCCGTCGTGGCCCCGTCCGCGAACGACACCAGCACGCGACCGGGCGTGGCCGAGGGGACGGAGCGGTCCTCCAGGAATTCGACCCCGAGGCGAGTGGCGCGGAGGTGTGAAGACTGGGGCATTGCGGCAATCCTTGTCGCTTCTGCGGGTTGGCCGGTTGTGCCGATTGGGGCGACGGTGCCAAGCGTAAGACCGCATCGACCCGGAATCGAGCCAAACGAGGATACCGCGCCGGATTTCCGATTCCAGCCGAGTCGGTTTTGCGGGTTGCGCGGATGGGGTAATTTGGCGATAACTCGCTGACCACGGGGTTCAGGCGATTTGCCAGTCGGGTTGCGGGCGACGTGAAGAGGGGGAAATGGAAGGGCGAGTCCGTCTCGGGGAGACAGGGCTGCTCAGAGAAAGAAGATGGGAAGAGGTTTTTCACCACAAAGGACACAAAGGAGAAGCAGGAAATCCCTCACGTGTCTTCCCTTCGTGCCCTTTGTGGTTCCATCCTGTCTTCAATCTCTGAGCAGCCCTGCTCGGGGAGACGGACTTCTTGAAAACTCAGGGGGGATCAGGCAGGGCGACTCAAAGATTGAAGAGAAGCGGAGAAACCACGAAGAGCACAAGGCACACATAAGGATGGAAACGAGCCGAACACAAGGTTCCTCCATTGGTGCTCTTCGTGTCCTTCCCGGTTCAAAATCTTCCCCCACTTCAAACTGCTGAACAGCCACGGGGCGGGCCGTCATCGGGGAAACCTTCGTTCTCCGATGACGGTATCGCGGTCACTTCAGCGGCAGCAGCCAGATGTTCCGGTACTGCACCGGGTGGCCGTGGTCTTGCAACAGGATCGGGCCGGGGGTGCTGGGGTCGCCGCCCATGCCGGCGCGGGTGTTGTCCACCGGCACTTT
>JBBRUO010000404.1:0-5911 GCA_038247725.1 Gemmatales bacterium | reverse complement strand
CGCGTCACCGGTGCCGGGGTATGTGCCGGCCGTCGTCGATTTCGCGGAGCGGACGGCGGCGACGAAGGAGTTGCTCTACCGGTTGCGGAAGACGCAGTCGGCGGCGGACACGGCCGAGGTGTACCGCCGGCACGGGTCGCGTAAGAGAGCCGCGGCGCGAAAAGAGGCGAAGCCGAAACCGCCGTCGAAGCGGCGGAAGGAGCGGCCCGACCAGCCGGGCCTGTTCGACGGGATCGACCCGGACGGCTGACCTCGCGGGTCGTGTCACCGCATGGCTTCGGGGCGACGGAGACAATCCGGGTGGCCAGAAGAGACCGTCACCCAGGACGGTTGGCCCGGTCGAGAACGTGTCGTTCGAGGCAGTGGCCGGCGTCTTCGTCGGCTACCGCCTGCTCCTCGGCGGGCTGATCGTCGCGCTGTACCTGCCGGGCAAGGTGAAGTGAGGATGGGCGGCTTTTGTAAAAACTTCCACGTGGAAGCTTTCAACAATGGTGTACATGAAATTAAGTATACTTGATGGGAAAGTGGCGAATTGCGGCCGCCACGCCCCTACTGGCTCGCATGAAACAAGGGTTGTAGGTCGCGGTCGAAGTTCCCCGCAGGGGAACGAGGCCCGACGGCCTGTCACGTCGGGAGAAAAAAGTGGTTGGCTGTCGGGCCTCCCCGACCTATAACCCGCAACACCCGTGCTTCGGAAACGAATCATTCTTCGTCGTCTGCAACAAAGATTGGTTCGTTGCCCCCCGCGCGTGCACTCATCACCCCTACTTCTTCTTCTTCAACTCGCCCGATCCCTTGGAGTCCGCTAACCAACCGACGGTTGTCGGTATCAGGTGGTGCAAACCCTCCGTCAACTCCGGATGCGGGCTGTAGCAAAAGACCCGGCCGCTGCCGTATGTGCATCGGACGGCGGCAGAAGTCCGTTCCATCACACCGCGCGGTGCCCCATTCTCCGCGATTTCGGATGCGAAGACCGCCAGACTCTCGTAATCCGGAACCTCGGGATCGTCCCACTCCGGTTTCGCCAGCAGCGGGCCTTGCGCGTAGTGAATCGACATCTCTTTCGTCGGCCGGCCGAAGAACGTGGCCCCGCTCGGCGAGAGGGAGAGTTTCACCTCGCCATTGCCGCGTGCCCAGTGCCGCTTGTCCACCACCTTCGCATCGATCAACTTCAGCGACCAGGAATAATCGTTCGTCGCCAGGTACGCCCCGGCACACACGCCCAGAAAACCCCCGCCCTTGCGCACGAAATCCCTGACGGCCTTTCGCCCGCCCTCGCCGAGGGCGTTGCCCTGCTTGCCGCCGCTCCCTCCGGGATGCACCAACACATCGACCTCGGCCAGCTTGCCACTCTGAATTTGCTCGGGCGTGATCCTGGACACTTGGAATCGCCGGCCTTTCGCGTCTTCGAGCGCGGCGATCAGCGGCTTGGAACTGGCCCCGACACCCGGCCCATCGAATACCGCGACACGAACAGGCGGGTCCGCCGCGAGACTCGTTGCCGGTGTGAGAAGTAGCATGCAAAGGAGGAAGTGGCGACTATTCAAAGACATCGGCCGGCTCCATTTCGTCGGCTGAACGATCAAGTTCACTTGCCCGGCGCACCAGGCGTCCCAAAAGCCAATCATGCGGCCGGATCAGAGGCCACGTTGGTTCGGCGTGCCTTTATTGCTCAGCGATGCCCTCGACCTCGTCGGCGAACCAGCCCAGGCTGTCCAGCGCGGCCCGAACCTCCGGCCGCATCACCAATTGCACTTCGCCATCGGCCACGTCGGCGTCGCGGCGGAATGTGGACAGCAGGTACACTAGATCGCCGTCCACCTCGACCCCCATCGTCTCGGCCAACTTGCCGGCGAACAAGCCGTATTGCAGATTTGCCCCGCCGTGGTTGGCGTACCCGACGGCCACCGACAATTGCCGCTGGGTAGCCGACCCGGCCTGATACTCGTCGGCGGTCGGCACGGACTCGGGCCGGGTGTCCAGAACTCGCATCAGTGGCCTCCCAACGCCGAACAGTTACTTATCCCGATCCCGGTGATTGGGATAAACCGTCACGTTGATTGGGATCGTACCGCCGCCGGACGTGGGCGGCAAGCGGTTTCTCATGGCGTGGCAACGATCCGGTGTCACTTCAACCCGGCGGCTTCGGCGCGGAGGTTCTGGGCGGTTTGCAGCAGCTTGTCGAAGGTGGCGCGGTCGGGGGAGCCGTTCACCTTCAGCCGCAGCCGGCCCTGGGCGTCGAACAGCACCAGGTTGGGTTCCCCGTCCCTCCTCCCGAACGTGTCGGTCATCGTGGTGCCGAAGTCGAGCCACACCGGGGTGTCAGCGGCGTCCCGCTTCAACCCCGTGCGGATGAGCGCCCGCACTGGGGCCGGGACGCTGCCGGTACACGCCACCGCCTGCACCACCACGTCCGGCGACGGCTTCCCGGCGGGCACCCCTTCGAGCGGGGCGACCGGCGCGACGCGGGCCTTCGCGGCTGTCTGCCCGGCGGCGGTCGGGTGGAAGAGGACGTGCAACTTCTCGCCGAGTTCGCGGCTGGCCTCGGTCCCCTTGCGGTCGCTGTACACGAGGATCACCACCCGCCCGCGCAGGTCGGCGAGCGAGGCTTTCCGCTCGAACTGATCCTCGAAACTCAGCGCCACCGGCTTTCCGGCTTCCGGGTTTTGGGGAATGGCGGGGGAGGTGGCCATTAGCGCGCCGAGAACGCAAAGTGCGAACCAGCAACGGAGTCGGAAGTAGGTCCGTCCCGCCGGGACGGTCTTGCTCAGGTGGAGTCCGTCCCGGCGGGACGGACCTACTTTCTTGTTGTTCGTCATGCGAGTCCGCGCCGGCGGCGCGCCTCCGAGGTGATGAGTCGGGCGACCGCGACGGCCAGGAAGAGGGCGGCGAAGCCGACCACGGCGGCGGTGCTGGTGAGGCTGTCCCACAGGCCGCCGCCCTGCCACGTCACGCCGTCGAACCCCCGCATGGCCCAGGTGGTGGGCAGGCTGAGGGCCAGATCCCGCGCCCAGCCGGGCAGCACGAACGACGGCAGCCACAGCCCGCCGAGCATCGAGACGCCGAGGATGAGCAGGATGGACACGCTCCGCGCCCGCGCCTCGGTGCCGCCGACGGCCGCGACGAGCAACCCGGTGGCGGCGGCCAGCGCGCTGACGCTGACGGCCAGCAGCAGGAAGCCGACGAACGACCCGGTGACGGTGACGCCGAAGGCCAAGTGCCCGAAGGCGAACGTGACCAGCACTTGCAGGAACGCGATGGCGGCGGTGGACAGCGCCTTGCCGAGCAGGATGGACGACAGTGACACGGGGGCGGCGCGGGTCCGCAGCCACAGGCTCCGCTGGCGGTCGCGGAGCAGCAGCAGGCCGCTCTCCATCCCCCAGAACAGCAGGTATTGCAGCGTCATGCCGCTGAAACTGTGCGAGTAGGCGTTGAACCCGTGGTGCCCGTCCACGGCCTCGACGCCGGCCACCGCGAACGGCAGCGACAGCCCGGCGTCACCGACGAACGGGGCCAGATGCGCCTTCGCCAGCCGCCGCATGACGGTCTCGCTGACCACCCCCTCGGCCCACAGGCTCTCGCCGTGGCACAGGGGGTTGTACAGCACCCGCACGGTCGGCTTGTCGGCGGCCGCGCCCGGCTTCCAACTCGCCAGTGTCTCGAACCCGGCCGGGAACACCACGGCGATGCCCGGCTGGCGGTCGTTCACCCGCCGCCGTGCCTCGTCGGCGGTGACGATCTCGGCGTCCACGCGGGCACCGTTCACCAGGTCTTCGGCGACGGCGCGGGTGAACGGGCCGGCGTCGTCCAGCACCACCAGGAGCGGCAGTTGAACGGCGTTCGTGCGGTCGGTCGGGCGGGCGAAGATGAGGCCGAACGCGGACGCCAGCGCGATGGGCACGACGAAGCAGAGCAGGGCGGCCCGCTTGTCGGCGAAGAACAGTTGCCAGTCCTTCCCGGCGACGGCGAGGATGGCATTCAACTGGCGTCGCACGGTTCCCTCCGCGGTTCGACGGCGGCCGGGTGGCGGAGGAGTGTCTCCAGGCGACCGGGCGGTGTGCGGTACGAGTCCAGGGCGATGCCGTCGGTCAGCACCAGTGCCAGGGCGTGGCCGAGTTGCTCCTGCGTGTCGGCGGCCAGTCGCAGCCGGCGGCCGGTCACTTCGACTTCCACGTCTGGGCCGAGCCGCTTCCGCAGCCCCCGCGTGAAGAACAGCGGCAGCCGCTCCCGCAGTTGCCCGTACAGCACCGCGCGGCCGGTGGGTGAGGTGCGGACCAGATCGCTCGGCTTGCCGGAGGCGATGACCTTGCCGCGGTCCAGGACCACGATGCGGTCGCACCCGGTCTCGGCTTCGTCCAGGTGGTGAGTCGTCAGCAAGACGGCGTGGCCGGCGTCGCGGAGGCGGTGCAGGTCGGCGAACAGGGCGTCTCGGCTGGCCGGGTCGAGGGCGGCGGTCGGCTCGTCGAGCAACAGCAGGGGCGGGTCGTGCAGCAGGGCGCAGGCGAGGTTCAGCCGCTGCTTCAGCCCGCCGGACAGCGTGCCGACCCGCTGGCCCGCGCGGTCGTCCATCCGCACCCGCTCCAGCACGGTGCCGACGCGGCAGCGGAGGTCGTACCCGGACAGGCCGTACAGCCGGCCGAAGTACGTCAGGTTCGACTCGGCGGTCAGTTCGTCGTAGAGGGCGGGTTCCTGCGGCACCAGCCCGATGTGCATGGCGTACGCGGTGGGGTCGTCGGCGCGGCGGGTGCCGCAGGCGGTGACGGTGCCGGCGAACGGCTCCAGCAGCCCGGCGGCGACGGCCAGGGTGGTACTCTTGCCCGACCCGTTCGGCCCCAGCAGGCCGACGATCTCGCCCCGCCGGACCTCGACCGAAACGGCGTCCAGGGCCGGCGTCGAGCCGTACCGAACGCTCACGTCATTCAGGAGTAGCGCCAGCGATCGGGGCATGGTCCGTCCGCCGAAGGTACGAGACATCGGTGTCCGAGCGGCGGTATACCGGACACCGGCGCGCGGCGTCAATGGGAAGTGAAGGCGTGAAAGTGGGGTGCCAGGGCCATTCCGGTTTTTAGGGCGGCCGACTCTCTCCGAGAGTCGGGCTGAGCCACCCACGCGGTTCGGCCCGACTCGGGAGAGTCAGGCCACATTCGACGGTGTTCGCCCGGTCGATCATCTTCCCGCCGTCTCACTGCTCGGTCGGCAGCCCCTGTTCGGTCCACACCCGCCAGCCGCCGTCCATGCTGAGGACGTGCGTGTAGCCCATCTTCTGGAGGGCGTCCGCCGCCAGCGCCGAGCGGAACCCGCCGCCGCAGTACAGCACTAGCGGCGTGGTGGGGTCCGTCACCTTGGTCTCGATGTCCCGCTCGAGGACGCCTTTGCCGATGTGAACGGCCCCCGGCAGGTGGCCGGCGGCGTACTCGCTCTCTTCGCGGACGTCCACGAGGGTGAACGCCTCACCGGCGGTCCGCTTCGCCGTCACGTCCGCGACGGTGCATTCGGTCACGCGGCTCTTGGCGTCGGTGACGAGCGCCAGGAACGCCGGGGTGTGGGCCTTGGCCATGTGAAACTCCTTTGTCGAGCGGGTTTGATCCTCACAGCCGCTTTTGCCTAGAATTCCCAACGTACCTAATCAGCCGGCGGACTTCACTCAACGTCGGCGGCCCGTTTCTGGAGTCCGATTCATGATCCGTTGCGTTCTCGGAACCATTGTCACGCTGGTCGGCGGGGCCGTCGCCTCGGCCCAGTGCTGTTCCCCTGTCGTCATCTACTCCACGGGGGTGGCGACCCCCTTCCCCCAGGCCGTCGCGCCGACCGTCGTGCCACCCGGCTTTCACCTGCTAAACCGACTGAATCAGCCACTCGTCACCGGCCTGCCCCCGCGGCCCGGCTTGCCGACCGCCTCGCCGCTCGGGCT
>JBBRUO010000403.1:0-5916 GCA_038247725.1 Gemmatales bacterium | reverse complement strand
GTGCCGCCGCGGCAGTTGACCAGCACGGTCGGGGAGTTCGTGAAGGAGTGGCTTGCCGGCAAGGAAGCGGCCGGGTTCAAGCCCACGTCGCTACTCGCCTGGGGACAGACCGTCACCGAGTTGACAAAGATGTTCGCCCCCCGACCACTCGCCGCGCTGACCCATGCCGACGGCGAGGCGTTCCGCGCCCAACTCCGCGGCCGCGGTCTCCGGCCGACAACGATCCACAAGCGACTCTCCCACGCCAAAGCGATGTTGGAGGACGCGGTGAGGCTCACACTTATCCCGGCCAACCCGTTCCGGCACGTCAAGCAGCGGCAGGGCGACCCGTCCGAGCGGCGGAAGTACGTCCCCGTGGCCGACGCCCAGAGGGTCATCGACCACTGCCCGAACGTGTGGTGGAAACTTATTGCCGCGCTGGCGCGGTTCGGTGGTCTACGGACGCCCAGCGAGACGTTCTCGCTCACCTGGGGCGACGTGGACTGGGAACGGAACCGGCTGCGCGTGACCTCACCGAAAACGGAGGACGCCGGCAAGCCGCACCGCGTCATCCCCCTCTTCCCGCTTCTCAAGCCGCACCTGGAAGCGGCGTTTGCCGCTGCGAAGGCGGGGGACGTGTTCATCTTCCCGGAGAAGTACCGCGACCGGGCGAAGGGGAAGCGCGGATGGAATGGGGCGAACCTGCGGACGACGATGACGAAGATCGTCCGCAAGGCGAAGGTGGACCCCTGGCCGCGGGTGTTCCACTCCCTCCGGGCCAGTTGTGAGTCCGACCTCGCCCAAAGCTTCCCGCTGGCAGTGGTGGCGAAGTGGCTGGGGAATACGCCGTCGGTGGCGCTACGGCACTATGTGGACCCGACCGACGCGGCATTCGAGCAGGCCACCGGGTGGCAACCGCGCGACGCGAAAAACGACGCAGGCGCGACGCAAAAGACGACGCAGGCAAGAGCCGCCACGAGACAGCAGGACGTGCCAGGAGTCACGGAACCCTTGGGAATCGCAGGTTCCCGTCGCCTCCTGGCCACTCTTGAGCAGTCCTGCCCGGATGTTCAGCGGGAGTGTATGGGAATCGAACCCACTGGGAGCCTTATTCAAACCCCCCGACGGTTTTGAAGACCGTGGCCGGCGCCAGCCGTGCAAACACTCCCGAATAGTGTGATACTAGCGGCGACCGGCCTCCCCCGCCAGCGTTCGTCGGTCCAATTCGCGCGGAATTGACGGCCCCGCCGCGACGGGGTATCCGCACGGTTCCAGATCGGCGGAGGTCGTGGCATGGCACGCGGGTGGTTCGGCCTGACGATTCCCGACCGGCTGCGAACGTGGCCGACGGCCGCGGAACTGGCGCGGATGGTCCGTCACCCGGCCGCGTTCGCCCCCACCGCCGTCGAGGTGCTGTCGCCCACGGCGCGCCCGCCGCTCACGAGCCTGGCGGACTTCGGTGCCCGCGACCTCGTCACCCGCGAGGGCGTTGTGGTCGGCCTCTCGCTGACGGGGCGGGCGTTCGTGGCGCTGTCCGGCGAGTTGTTCGCGGTCGCACCGGTCGTCGAGGTGCGGTTCGTCGCGGTGCGGCACCTCCTCGGCGAATTCGTCCGCTGTGCCAACCTCGCGCGATTGCGGCGGATCGACCTGTCGGGCAACCGCATCGGCCCGGCGGGGGCGGAACTCTTGGCGGGCTGCCGACACTTCGACACGCTTGAATCGCTGGATCTGACCGCCAACTCCGTGACCGACGCCGGGGTTCGCGCCCTCGCCGCCGCGCCGTGGGCGGAGACGATCCGGGAACTCCACTTGACCGGCAAGGAACTCTCGACGGCTGGCGTGGCAGTCGCGCGGGAGCGTTTCGGAAACCGGGTGCGGCTCACATAGACAGGAGGCGTCGCGGCGGACACAATACGCCTCACGAGTGACGCACCCGGAGTCGGCATCATGGCGGTCAACCTGCCACCCCAATACCACGACGCGGAAGCCCGCTACAAGAAGGGCCGCACGCCCGAGGAGAAGTTGACCGCCCTCCGCGAGATGTGGGTGATCCTCCCCAAGCACAAGGCGAGCGAGAAAGTCCAGGCCATCCTGAAGACGAAGATCAGCGAGCTGTCCGACGAGATCGAGCAGGTCAAGAGCGGGCCGCGGAAGTCCGCGCCCGGTTCGGTGAAGATTCCGAAGCAGGGGGCCGGACAGATCGCGTTCGTCGGCCCGCCCAACGCCGGCAAGTCGCAACTGCTGTCCAAGTTGACCAAGGCCACGCCGACGGTCGCCCCGTACCCGTTCACCACCCGCGACCCGCAACCGGGGATGACCGAGTTCGAGGACGTGCGGATTCAACTCGTCGATCTGCCGCCGATCACCGCCGACGCGTACGAGCCGTTCATCACCGACCTCACGCGGTCGGCCGACGCGGCGGTCGTATTCCTGGACCTGGCCAACGACGACGGCCCGGCGGAAACGCAAGCCGTGATCGACCGGCTGAAGCAGGCCCGTCGGGAACTGGTGCCGGCGCGGCCGACCGGGGACGACGACCCGACCGTATACTTCCTTCCGACGCTGCTGGTGGCGACCAAGTGCGACGACGAGGCCGCCGACCTGCGGTCGGAGATCGCCAGGGAAACCCTCGGCGACCGACTGCCGTGGCAGGTGATCTCCGCCGAGCGCGGGGACGGCCTGCCGGAGTTGCGGGAGAAACTGTTCGCGCTGCTGAATGTGATGCGGATTTACACGAAACAGCCGGGCAAGCCGGCGGACACCGGCAGTCCGTTCACCTGCCCGGTGGGGAGCACGGTGGCCGAGTTCGCCGGGTGCGTCCACAACGACCTGGAGGAGACGGTGAAATCGGCCCGCGTGTGGGGCAGCGGCGCGTTCGACGGGCAGACCGTCGGCCGCGACCATGTGTTACAGGAGAAGGACGTGGTCGAGTTGCACACGTAAACCGACACCACAATCGAAAAGACGCCCATGCCCATGCCCATGCCCACGACCCCGCCAGCCGCTGACCCCCCGAAGTACCTCGCCCGCCACGGGACGATGCGGTTCGTCGGCGAATTCGTCGCGCCGGCCGGGGTGACGGCGGCTCGTGGGGACACAGTCATCCTGAAGACCGACCGCGGGCTGGAGGTCGGCGAGGTGCTGTGCCCGTCCACCCCGCAGGCGGTGGCCGCCATCCCGGAACCGACGCGCGGCCAACTGGTGCGGGTCGCCACCGACGAGGACCGCAAGAAGATCGCCGAGTTGAAGGCCACCCAACAGGGCGAGTACGAAGTCGGCACGGAGTTGATCGCCCGGCACAAGTTGGCCATGCAGATCGTGGACGTGGAACACCTGTTCGGCGGCGAGCGGGTGCTGTTCTACTTCCTGGCCGACGGGCGGGTGGACTTCCGCGAGCTGGTGAAGAGCATGGCCCGCGAGTTCCACGCCCGCATCGAACTGCGGCAGATCGGCGTCCGCGACGAGGCCAAGCTGCTGGCCGACTACGGCGACTGCGGTCGGCCGGTGTGCTGCAACACGCACCTGTCGGTCATGCCGCCGGTCAGCATGAGGATGGCGAAGCTGCAGAAGGCGACGCTCGACCCGACGAAGATTTCCGGCCGGTGCGGGCGGCTGAAGTGCTGCCTACGATACGAGCAGGACGTGTACGAGGCGCACCAGGCCGAGTTGCCGGCCGTCGGCGCGAAGGTGCTGACGGACAAGGGGCGGGGGAAGGTGCTGGCCCAGGAGTTGCTCGCCCGCCGACTGCTCGTCGAGTTCGAGGACGGCCGGCGGATGCCCGTACCCGCCGCCGACATCCTGACGACGCTATAGAGTTCCCCCTCCCACCGCCGGGAGGGGAGATCACACCGGGAGCCTTGCCCGTGGACGAGAAAATCTACGACGTGATCCGCGACGACCCCCGCTACCCGCTGGAGGCGTACGAGTTCGTGTGCGACACGGTGGAGTTCACCCAGCAGATGCTCGGCCGCGCCCCGCGCGAGGAGGACGACCCGGACACCGACTACCACGTCACCGGCGGGGAGTTGGTCCGCGGGGCGTGCGAGCTGGCCGTCCAGGAGTTCGGCCTGATGGCCCCGGTGGTGTTCAAGATGTGGAACATCCGCCGCACCGACGACGTCGGCAACATCGTCTTCAACCTGATCCGCGCCGAGCAACTGAGCCAGTCCGACCGCGACGACCCGGACGACTTCCGCGACCTGTTCGACATCCCCAAGGCGCTGGCCGACGGCTTCCAGATGACCACCGTTCGCCCCTCCAAGAAGAAAGGCACCCGATGACGTTCGCCCGCATCCGGCTGGCCGTCGCCGCCGTCGCATTCGTCGGCTGGCTGAGCTGGCTGGCCGTCGCCGTCTGGCAGAAGGACGCGGCGGACAAGGTGTCCCGCGCGCAACTGACCGCCGCCGCCGCCGTCGTGGTCGCCGAGGTGACGGTCGGAGAGGACGGGTTGCCCCTGCCCAAGGCGAAAGTGACCCGGCGGGTGGGCGGGACGGGGCCGGCGGTCGGGGACGAGATCACCGTCACGAACCTGCCGTCGGCGGTGGTGCCGGGGAAGGGGTTCCCAGGAGCCGGGCAGTACCTGCTGCCGCTCGCGGGGGGCGACCTCGGCGTCTTCCGCGTCGCCGGTCTGCCCCGCAGTCCGGGGTACGAGGAGACGACGCCGAAACTGCCCAGCATCTACCCGTGGACGGCGGACGTCCAGGCCCAACTGACGAGCCTCAACTACGAGTGGTGAGGCGGGCCAGTACCTCCCGCACGAGGTTCAGCTTGTCCGGCCAGCGGAACTCCGTCGCCACCCGCGCCTGACCGGCGGCTCCCAGTCGCCCGCGGAAGGCGGTGTCGGTGGTCAACTCCCGCATCCGGGTGGCCAGTTCCGCCACGTCGCCGCACGTCGCCAACATCCCATCGACCCCGTGCCGCACCAAGTCCGCCGGGCCGCCCGCGCGGTACGCCACCACCGGCATCCCGTTCGCCCACGCCTCCAACAGCACCAGCCCGAACGAGTCCGTCCGCGACGGCAGCGCGAACACATCGAGGCCGGCGAAGAAGTCCCGCTTCTGTTCCTCCGTCAACGGCCCGAAGCGGGTGACGAGTCCCTTGCGGGGGAAGGTCTCCCAGAAGCGGCGGAAGTTCGGCATCTCCGGGCCGGCCAGAACCACCCGCGTTCCGGTTTCCGCCGCCGCGCGAAGCAAATCCACCGTCCCTTTCTCGGCGCTATTGTTCGCCAGGTGGCCGACCACCACCTCGCCGTCGCTGACACCCCACTGACACCGCACGCGGGTCCGGTCGCCCCCGGTGCATTCGGCCGCATCCACGCCGAGGCCTTGCAGGATCACGCGGTCCTCGCGCACGCCGAGTTCCACCACCGTGCGGCGTTCGGATTCGGTCTGCGCGAACACTGTGTCGGCTTGCCGCAGCAGCCATTTCAGATGCGGGCGGGTGTACTGCTTCCGCGTGTGGTCGTCCGGGTCGGTCGGGTCGCCGAGGTGCAGGAATGGCGTCAGCAGGAACGGCACCCGCCGCCGCCGCGCCAGACGCAGCGCGCAGACGATGGGGAACGAGTACGGGAAGGCGAAGGCGTGGACGGCGTCGAGCGGGCCGGCGTACCGGTGAACGTCTCGCCACAGGCCGGGGCAGATCGGGTTCACCGGCTGCGCGAGCGATTGCACCGTGCGAATAGGGACGAGCGAGAGGGCCTTGAGGATGTACCGCCGCAGGGGGAAGGCGAGCGGGGGATAGCGGCGGATGTTCGTTCCTCGTTCCCGCTGTGAGAGAGGGATCGGTTGAGAACCCCTCTCCCCTTGCGGGAGGGTGATTGTGTCTTTGCGGGTTCCCCCCTCCCCTGGCGGGAGGGTGATTGTGTCTTTGCGGGTTCCCCCCTCCCCTGGGGGGGGGGGGGGTGTGGGGGGGGGGGGGGTGGTGGGGGGGAGGCCGCCG
>JBBRUO010000402.1:0-5917 GCA_038247725.1 Gemmatales bacterium | reverse complement strand
TTGAGGTCCCGCGGCGGCGCGGGGGGTGGTGGGGGCCGGCCCCCTCCTGCCTGCGGTCTGGCGCGGGGCGACGACGGGTTGCGCTCACACTTCGATCTTGATCGTCAAGTTGCCGGTCTGCTCGTCCTCGGCGATCTCGGTGACGGTGCCCATTTGCTGGGCCTTCTGCTTGAGCGCCTCGCGGGTCACTTTGTTCACGACTTCACTGAGTTCCGGCTGGAGGTCGCACAGCTTCTTTTCCAGCGCCTCGGTGGCGCGGCCCTGGAGCCGTTCGGTCTCCTTCTCGGCCTTCTTCTCCAGGTCGTCCTTCAACTGCTGTTGCACCCGCTCGCGGATGTCCCGCTGGCTGGGCCCGGCGTCGTCGTACCCGAACGCCTCGCGGCGGGCTTCCAACGACACCTCTTCTTGCACGTCGGATTTCACCGACACCTCGCACGTCTTCGGGTCCACGGTGACGGTGGTGCCGCCCTCCTGGCGGACCATCTTGCCGTCGTCCTGTTCGGCGAACCCCTTCTCGGCCAACTGCCTCTTCAGCAACTCGGCCATCTGCTCCGGCGGGAGGATTTCCAGCACTTCCAGTTCGGTGCAGATCTCGTCCGACCCTTTCAACTCGCGGGAGGACGACTCCCGGACGGTGATGCGGTAGGCGCGGCTCATGGCGAACTCCGTTCGGGGTTGTCGGCAGAATTCAATTCGGAGGAACACGGATGACACGGATGGAAGACAGGATCAAAGCCGGGATCAGACCAAGATTGTATTTCTGATCCTCTTCATCCCGGCTTTGATCCGTGTCATCCGTGCTCCGTTTTCATTGCTTCGTTTTTTCCATCAGCCGGTTCGTAGCGGTTCCAGTTGGTCCAGGAGTTTGCGGGCGGTGGCGGTGAGGGCGTCGCCGTTGGCGGTTTCCCACTCGCCCTTCCACCACTGGGCGGCGGCGTAGTCGTCGTCGAAGTACCCGACCGAGCGGGCGCGGCGGTCCCACCCTTGCAGCACGTCCAACTGGCGGGGAACGGCCAGCGCCACCCGCTGGGTTTCCAGCCGGTCCGCCAGCCGGGTCGGGCCGGTGCCCCGGAGTCCGGCCGTCCAGTAGCCGGGCGTCAGGTCCGGTTGCGCCAGGATGGCCGCCGCCGTCCGCAGCAGGAAGCGGGCCAAGTCCGGCCGTTTGGCGGTGTCCGCCGCCGTCAGGAACGCTCCCAGGGTGCGGGCCTCGGCCGCCCCGGTCTCCCGCATTTTCCGCCAGTCCTCGATCTGCCCCTTGGTCCGCTCGGAGCGGACCCACCGGGCGGCCAGCGTCGGTTGCAGGCACTCCAGCATCGCCGCGCGGGGGCCGGACATCCACGGGTCGAACCGCAACCCGGCCGTATCCTCAGTGGCGAACTCGCCGGGGGCCATCAGCCGGCACAGCGGGTTATCGCGGAACACCTTCTTCCCGACGATCACCGCCAGCAGCGCCGGGTCGGCCTTCATCGCGTCGAACGCCAGCCAGAAGAACAGCGCGTCGCCGGGGGTCAGGTCGTCGGCCGGCTTGTCCCACTTGGCCGCCTCGGAGTCCGTCGGCTTCTCGGCCGTCAGCCACATCAGGAACGACAGCGGCAGTTCGCCGAACTCCAACTCGCGGTCCGCGAGCGGCAGCCGCTCCCACGCGCGGCCGGTGACCGGTTTGTCCGCGCGGAGGACGGTGTCGGCCCGCCACCCGCCGCCCCGCACCAGGGCCAGCACGCCGGCGGTGGCGAGCGTCTGCTCGGCCAGCTTCACGCACGCCGCGCTCAGGCACGGCGGCGTCACCTGCTTGGCCTGGATCAGCCCGAGCGCCTGCTCGATGGGCATGTGCCCGACGGCGAACCGCAGCAGCCGGAGCAGGTTGTACTCGAACCGGGACACGGCCGGCGGGCCGTGTTGGTCGGCGGTTTCGGGCGGCGTGTCGGCGTCTCGGCTCATGAGGTCGTCTTCCGCCTCCACCCTTTCCACAGGCCCTTCGCCCCGGTGGCCGGGAAACCGTTGACCGTCAATTCTAGTCCGCGCAGGCGGATTTCGAGCGTGTTCTTCCGTCGCCAGCACGGGTCGTCGGCGCGGTACCGATCCGTCAGGAAGTGAATCCGCTGGTTCGTGGAGCCGATCCACCGCCGTTCGGTGTCGGGCTGCTCGCGGAGGTACGGCCCGTCCACGAGGATGTCGATGTTCGTGAGGAGCTCCGCGACATTCGGGTCTGGATCGGCTCGCAAGTGGTCCAGGGTGAACCCGGTGAAGGTCATCACGGTCAGCCTGCGCTCCTGGGCGGCCGTGGCAAGGGCGGCGGCGGCCGCGGCGTGGGCGAACGGTTCGCCACCCAGAAGGGTGATCCCCTCGACGCCGGTTTCATCACGCGAGTCGTCCAGAACGGCCACGATATCGCCGACCGTCCGCGCCTCGCCGCCGTCGAACGGCAGGTATTCGGGGTTGCAACAACCGGGGCACCGGAGCGGGCACCCCTGGAACCACAGCGCGAACCGCGTGCCCGGCCCCTCAGCCTCGGTACTCGGCACCAGGGACGCGACCCGCAGCGGCATGTCGGCGGAAAAAGGCATGGCGTATTGTACCCGCGCGGGTTCGCGGTGCATCAGAGATAAGAGATTGAACCGCCAAGTCGCCAAGTCCGCCGAGATTTGACAGCCGGATTTTCTCTCCGGCTCATTCTTCATCGCGATTCACCCCACGCGCACCACCCCGACACCGCCGCGCTCGCCGTCGCACGAGATGTCACGGTCCACGAACCGCCGCACCGTCTCGATGTTGGTGAGCAAGTGCCCCGTGATTTCCGACACGCGATACTCGCTCGGCCCGTCCGCGAAGGCCAGCGGCAGTAGCAGTTGGTCGGCCGAATGCGGGTCCACGGCCGCGCCAGATTCGCGGTACGCCAGGGCTTCCCCCACGGCGTCATCGGCGACCGCTTCCGCCGGTTTGCCTCGCTCGCCGAGCGCGAAGAACAGCGTCGGCACCGGAGCCTGACGGAACACCACCGCCGCGACCGCGCCGGGGCCGTTCTCCCACTCCTCGCCGGGGACGTGCGACTCGACCCCGCCCATCTTCAGTTTGTGCGCGATGCGGCGGGTCATGTTCTTGCTCACGCTTTCGGGCAAGTCGGCCACCGCCCCGAACCCGCCGGCGGTCGTCAACTCCGTCGTCGTCGTCAGGGACAGCGGTTTGACACCGCCGCACGCCCGGATCGTCGCGCGGACCTCGCCGCCGCCGCGCGGGTAGAAGCCGGGGCGGGTCATCTCCAACTCCACGTCGATTCCGCACCGTTTCAAGTACGCCTTCCAGGTGACATCCAGGAAGTGGAAGCACGGGGCGGCGCGGACGTGCGTGCCGCCGAGGACGGTGACGCGGCTGTCGGCCCCGCCGCGCAGGGCCAGCGGCAAGTAAATCGTGTGCAGCACCAGCGCCGTCGCCCCGGCGGTGCCGATGGCGAAGTGATAATCGCCGGGTTTCACCGGCCCCGGCTCGAAGTTCAGCACGGCCGAGCCGATGCTGCCGCCCTTGTAGTGCGCGCCGCAGATCTGCGCGGCGGCTTTCACCGACGCCAAATGCTGCGCGGCCAACCCCGGCTTCGGCCGACGGGCGCGGATGTTGACCAGCTTGAACGGCTTGCCGGTGAGGATGGCCAACGCCAGCGCCGACCGCAGGATTTGCCCGCCGCCCTCGCCCTCGCTGCCGTCGATCTCGATCATGACCGCACCACCGGGTTCGAATTCGGATGCCGTCTGGTACGGACAGCGGCGGCGACGGCGGGTTCGGCAGTTCCCCGTTCAAAAAAAGGAACGCGGACGACGCGGATTCCAGCGCGGATCAAAGCCGGGATCAAACCAAGAATTTTTTCATTCTGTCTGATCCTCTTCATCCGCGCTGGAATCCGCGTCATCCGCGTTCCTCTTTTTTGAACGGTTCTTCACTTCCCCGGTGGTCCCAGGGCGGCGAGGGTGGCGGCTTCGGCGAACAGCAACCGCACGTCGTAGCGGTCCCTCGTGAAACTCGCGGTCAACGCGTCCAACGCCTTCGGCCCATAAGCGCGGATCGGCTGTTGCGCCGCGTGGTGGAACGCCTGTTGCGCGAACGCCCGATGCACATCGGCGTTGGTGGCGACGTACTTCGCCAGGTCCGGCGCGCCGGCCAGTTTCACCGCCTTCCCGTCGCGGTCGAAGAACTCGCCGCGGGTGTCCACCGGCTTGCCGTGATCGGTCGCGCGAAACTTCCCCACCGCGTCGAAGTGTTCTAGCGTGAACCCCAGGTCGTTGATGACCGTGTGGCACGTCTGACAGTTCGCCGGCTTGGTCTGCATGGCCACCCGTTCCCGCGTGGTCAGGTTCGGGTGCAGGTCCGGCGGCACCGGCGACACCGCGTCCGGTGGCGGCTTCAAAGACATGCCCATGACTCCGCGCGTCAGGAACACGCCCCGGTGAATCGGAGAACTCTCGGCGGCGTAGGCGTTCGCGGCCAACAGGTACGGGTGCGTCAGCACCCCGCCCCGCTTGTCGGCATCCAGTTTCGCCGGGCGGAAGCCGTCACCGGCCGGCCGCGTGACGCCGTAGAACTGGGCCAGCCGGTCGTTCAGCGGGAAATCATTCGTCGTCAGCAACTTGCGGAAGTCGGACTCTTTGCCGAGTACCGCTTCTTCGATGAACAGGTCCAGCGAGGTGCGCAAGTCGGCGATCACGGCGGGGTCGAAGCCGGGGAACTTCTTCGCGTCCTTGGCCAGGTCGTGGACGTGTTCGAGGTTCAGCCAGTGGTGGAAGAACTGCCGCATTTTGGCCGTCGCGCGGGGGTCGGCGGTCATCCGCTTAGCCTGGGCGAGCACCTGCTCGCGGGTCTTGAGTTGGTCGTTCGCGGCGGCCTTCAAGAGCGGGGCGTCGGGAACAGAGTCCCACAGGGCGAACGACAGTCGGCTGGCCACGGCGTACCCGTCCGTCGCGGCCGGCGACTCGCGGTACAGGAACAGCGGCGACTTCAGCACGAACAGCAGCGACCGCTTGAACGCGGCCTCGGCCGGCGTCGCGTCGAACTGGCGGTCCACGTACCGGGTTCTCTCCTCGGCGGTCAGCGGCCGGCGGAAGGCCCGCTCGGCGAACGACTGGCAGTACGCCTTCAGCCGCACGGCCCGGTTCGCCGCGGAGTCGTTCGGCTGGGTGATCGCGTTCACCCGTTCCACCTGGAAGGTCAGCACCTCCAGCGCGGCGTCGGTGGTGGCGCTGTCCCACTCCTTCGAGATGGCGGTGCCGCGCTCCCACCCCAGGCTGCGGTCGTCCGGCGGGAATGGCGTCGTGACCACGAACGTCGGCCCGCCGTCGTTGGGCGACAGGTTGCGGGTCGGGATCGGCCCCGGCGTGCCGTGCGGCGGCGTCCAGTTCAACCGCACGAACGCCGGCGGCACCGGCCGGGTCTTGGCCTTCTTGTCGTCCACCCCTTGCTTGGCTTTGGAAAAGTGCAACTTCACCGGGTACGCGCGGCCGGCCAGCAGGGTCACCGTCGCCGTGTACTCGGTCTCGTTGCCGGAGCGAACGTAGCCGTCGAGCAGCGGCGTTGCCGGGTCATTGAACCACAACTTCACGCTCTGGTTGCTGCTGACGGCGATCTCATACATGCCGGATTCCTCGGCGATCACGCTGCCCGTCCACTGCGCCGCGAACTCGTGCGCGTCCGGGATTTTCGCGGCGTCCGGCGTGGCCTTGTCCCAATCAAAGGCGACTTGCGGGTCGGTGCGTTCCAGGGCGCGGCTGCCCCGGTCCACGTTCCGGCCCTTGAAATACTCGGCCTTCAACCCGCGCTTGTCGTCGAGGATCGGGGCCGGCCGCTGCCCGCCGCCGACCACATCGGCGACGGCGTTGCGGTACTGCCGCACCGTCAGCCGGCTGAGTTCGACGCGGGCCGGCCGCAGGCGGTCGCG
>JBBRUO010000401.1:0-5923 GCA_038247725.1 Gemmatales bacterium | reverse complement strand
GTGCCGGCAGTAGCGGTCGGGCGGGAGTTCGGGGTTCCGTGACATAGCGAAGGTAGAGGGCGGCGGCAATGGCAGTCCATCGGATCGCGGTGATCGGCGGCGACGGCATCGGCCCGGAGGTGATCGACCAGGCGGTGCGGGTGGTCCGCGCGGCGGTGGCGAAACACGACGGCGGGGCGACCTTGGAGTGGACCCCGCTGCCGTGGGGATCGGAGTATTACAAGACGCACGGCCGCATCCTGCCCGCCGACGGGTGGGACACGCTGGCCAAACACGACGCCATCCTGTTCGGCGCGGTCGGCTCGCCGGACGTGCCGGACTCGGTGACGGTTCACGACCTGCTGTTGCCGATGCGGCGGCGGTTCGACCAGTATGTGAACCTGCGGCCGGCGTACCTGTTCGACGGGGTGCCGTGCCCGCTCGTCGGCAAGAAGCCGGGCGACATCGACATGCACGTCTACCGCGAGAACACCGAAGGCGAGTACGCCCCCGTCGGCGGTAAGTTGTACCCCGGCACGGATCGGGAGGTCGCCATCCAGAACGCCGTGTTCACGCGGGGCGGGTGCGAGCGCATCCTGCGGGCCGGGTTCGAGGCGGCGCGGAAGCGGCCCCGCAAGAAGCTGACCAGCATCACCAAGTCGAACGCGCTGATCTACGGCCTGACGCTGTGGGACGACGCCTATAACGCCGTGCGGAAGGACTACCCGGACGTGCAGTCGAACTCGCTGCTGGTAGACGCGGCGGCGATGGACTTCGTGCGGAAGCCGGAGGTGTTCGACGTGGTAGTCGCTAGCAACCTATTCGGCGACATCCTGACCGACCTGAGCGCGGCGGTGGCCGGCAGCATCGGCCTCGCCAGCAGCGCGAACATCAACCCGACGAAGGCGTATCCGAGCATGTTCGAGCCGGTCCACGGCAGCGCGCCGGACATCGCCGGCAAGGGCATCGCCAACCCGCTGGCGGCCGTGCTGAGTTCGGCCCTGATGCTGGATCACCTGGGCCTGACGGCCAGCGCGACGGCGGTGCGGTCGGCGGTCGCGGCGGTGTTGAAGTCCGGCCAGGCTTCGACCAAGGACGTGGGCGGCACGGCCACCACCGTCCAAGTCGGCGACGCCGTCCTCGCGGCGGTGTGACGAACAGGTCACGAAAAAGCCGCCCCACATCGGGGGCGGCTTCACTTCGGCGACATCAATATCACGCGGCCATCTTGAGGGGCGAGGCCGTGGTCTTGGCCGGGGCGGGGAGCCGCAACTCGGCCTTGTCGTGCCACTTGCCGGCGTCCGGGGCACCCTGCCACTGCTGGAGCTTGATGGCGCTGACGCGGCCCCGCTCCTCGTCGTCGAGGATCTCGTGGAACGCCTCGCCGTAGCCGCCGCGGACTTGGGTCGAGGACCGGCCGACGAACAAGAGCGCTTCGATCTCGCCGTTCAACACCGCCACCGCCCGCCAGCCCTGAGCCTTCGATTCGGTCACGACGATCATCGGGGTTCCTTCCGTGGGTGAGTTGTGCAACCGTCACCATCGTGGCGACAAAGGTATAATTCGCGGATGGGCGGGTAGAAGTCAAGGATAAAGTCGGAAAGACGGCAAAATCGCTCAAGTCGGCAGGATCGGCGGACGACAAGGTGGAACATCGGTGCGTCTTGGATGGAGTCCGCAATCCTTCCCCCAAAACAACGAAACGCCTGACGGCGCGTGGCACCGTCAAACGTCTTTGTTTGGTCAATCCAGAAATGGGCGATCAGCGGTCGTCGCCGTAGCCGCCGCCACCACCACCGTAGCCGCCACCACCGCCGCCGTAGCCGCCACCGCCGCTCGGACGGCCGCCACCACCGCCGCCGTAGCCGCCACCGCCACTCGGACGGCCGCCGCCACCGCCGCCGTACCCGCCGCGACCGCCGCCACCACCACCGTACCCGCCGCGGCCACCGCCACCGCCAGGGCCGCCACCAAAGCCGCCGCCGCCCGACTCACGGGGCTTGGCGACATTGACGGTCAGCGGGCGACCGTTGTAGCTGTAGTTGTTCAGGGCATCGATGGCGCGGTTGGCTTCTTCCTCCGTCGGCATCTCGACGAAGCCGAAGCCGCGGGAGCGGCCGGTGTCGCGGTCGGTGATGACCTGGGTTTTCGCCACCTGACCGTACTGCCCGAACAGTTGGTACAGGTCGTCCTGGGTGGTGTCCCAGGGGAGGTTGCCGACGTAAATGTTGATGTTCGCCATGCGTTCTACCGAACTCCGCCGCCCGACCGCGTGCCCGCAACCACAGGCTCCCGTCCGAAACGTTCGGACGAGTCCCCCACCCACGGACCGACACGCTGACCCCTCTCCGGGGGCACCGGAAAGTGCTAGCATGGTAAACCGTCAGTGTGCCCCCGCCAAGCGATTTTCGCCGAAAAAGAATCCGAAAATCGTGAAGTTCCTGAGATGACCGCCGGGCGTCTACCACTCCTTTCACCCCGATCAGTTCGGAGCGCCGCCATGCCGATGCTGCCTGTGAACGTATTTCAGAAGATCATCGACCGGGAAATCCCGGCGGAAATCCTGCACGACGACGAGTTCTGCGTGGCCTTTTCGGACGCCGCGCCGAAGGCCCCGGTTCACGTCCTGCTCGTCCCGAAGAAGGTCATCCGCACGCACGCCGACCTGACCCCGGCGGACGCGGCGGTGATGGGCCACCTGCACCTGATCGCGGCGGAACTGGCGCGGGAACTCGACCTGACCGCCGGATATCGGCTGGTGCTGAACTGCGACGAGGGCGGCGGGCAATCGGTCCCGCACCTGCACCTGCACTTGCTCGGCGGTCGGCCTTTCGACTGGCCGCCGGGCTGAGGAGTTCCCCAATGACCCCCGACCCGGACGTTCGCACCGTGCTGGCCGCCCGCCTTCGCGCCGTCGAGGAGCGGATCGTGGCAGCGTGCGCGCGGGCCGGCCGCAACCGAATCGACGTGACGCTCATCGCGGTGACGAAAACCGTTTCCCCGGCGGTGGCTGCGCGGCTGCCGGAACTGGGCGTGACCGACCTCAGCGAAAGCCGGCCGCAGGAGCTGTGGAAGAAGGCCGCCGCCGTCCCCGCCGCCCGCTGGCACCTGATCGGCCACTTGCAGCGGAACAAGATCGACAAGACCGTTCCGCTGGTGAGCCTGGTTCACTCGGCGGACAGCGAGCGGGTGTTGGACGCCCTGGCCGCGTTCGGGGTCTCGCGCGGCGACCCGGTGCCGGTGCTGCTGGAAGTCAACTGTAGCCGCGAGGCGAACAAAGGCGGGTTCGCCCCAGACGCTCTGCCCGCGGTGGCCACCCGGCCGGGAATCCGCGTCGAGGGGCTGATGACGATGGCCGCGTACCACGACGACCCGCAAGCGTGCCGGCCGACGTTCGTCGAACTTCGGACCCTCCGCGACCGCCTCCGGGGTGAATCCGGGTTGCCACTGCCGCACCTGTCGATGGGTATGAGCAACGACTTTGAAGTCGCCATCGAGGAGGGGGCCACGTTCGTGCGGCTCGGGAGTGTACTATTTGAAGGGGTGGAGTGACGCCCCGGACACGGCCGCTGGTCAGGGTTCCCACGTCATCCGAACAGCTTTGTCACCGGGTCGCCGGTGGCCAGGCGATACGGGCGGTTCGCGGCGTCGGTGTAATGACCGGCGGGGTCCAGGCCGAGGGCGTGCAGGAGCGTGGCCGTCAGGTCGCCGGGCGTCACCGGGTCGGCCTGTGGGTACGCCGCGCGGCGATCCGACGAGCCGCAGACCGCCCCCTCGCCGATGCCCGCCCCGGCCAGCACCACCGAGTAACACCCACCCCAGTGCTTCCGGCCCGGCGTGGTGCCGTCGAAGTTCTTCTCCAGCGCCACGACGGGCGACCGGCCGAATTCGCCCATCGCCACCACCAGCGTTTCCTTCAAGAGGCCGCGCTCGTCCAGGTCCGTCAGCAGCGCGGCGAAGGTGCGGTCGAACCGCGGCAGCAGGTGGTCCTTCATCGCCTCGAAGATGTCGTTGTGCGTGTCCCACCCGTAAGCGTCGGTGTCGGCCGGGAACTTGTCTTGCCCGCGGATGCTGTGGTTGAAGAAGGCCGTCACCCACGGGACGCCGGCCTCCACGAGCCGACGGGCGAGCAGGCACGCCTGCCCCGCGCGATACCGACCGTAACGGTCGCGCACTTTCGCCGGCTCGCGGTCCAAGTCGAAGGCGTCGCGCACGGCGGGCGAGTCCAGCACCTCGAACGCGGCGGCGGTACTCGCGGCGTGCCGGGCGGCGAGCACGCTGCGCGCTTCCAACTTCGCCAGCAGTTCCCGTCGGCTCGACGCGCGTTCGCCCGGCACATCCGACGCGCGGGTCAGGCCGTTGACGAGGGTCGCGGTGTCGGTCGGGTCCGGCACAACGAACGGGTCGTACTTGCGGCCGAGGAAGCCGGCGGTGTTGCCGGGGCCGGTCAGTTCGGGCAGCAGGATCGGGCCGTTGACGTGAACCGCCGAGTGCGGGAAGCGGTCGCTCGGGCGGACGCGATGCACTACGGCACCAAGGGTCGGGAAGTCGTTCCGCGACGCCGGCGGGTTGGATGATTTGCGCGGGTGGAACTGCCCGGTCAACGCCAGGTAACAGGCGGACCCGTGGTCGAGGTCGTCGTGCGTCATGCTCCGCACGACGGTCAGCTTGTTCGCCAACTTCGCCACCTCGGGCAGGTGTTCGCAGAACCGCACGCCCGGCACGGCAGTGGGAATGGACCCGAACGCGCCGCGGATCTCGGCCGGGGCGTGCGGCTTCGGGTCCCACGTTTCGAGCTGACTTTGCCCGCCGGACGCGAACACGATCAGCACCGACTTCGCCCGTGGCCGCACGGTCTTGGACATCGCGGACAGGTGCCCGGCGAGCAGCGCCGGCACCCCAAGGGCGAGCCAGTCCCGTCGGGATGGGAGCGAACCGAACGGCACCGCGCTGGCAGCGAAAGGGAGCATGACAGAAGTTTAACCGATGCCGGGGACCGTTCAAATAAGAGGAACGCGGATGACGCGGATTCCATCGCGGATGAAGAGGATCAGAAAGAACGAAATCTTGGTTTGATCCTGCTTTCATCCGCGTCGGAGTCCGCGTCATCCGCGTTCCTCCGAATTGCTTCATCGCCCACCTACTTCCCGCCCCGGACGATCACGCGCGTCTCCTTCGTGCGGAAGGTCTCGGCCACCAGCCCGCCCCGGTGACTGCGGACTGTCACCGCGCCGAAGGCGTGCGTGTCCCACACCGGCACCCCCGGCCCGCCGACGCCGTCGCCGACCGCGTTCGAGTACAGGTTCGCCCGGCTGACCGCCACCAGCTTCGGCGCGGCCCAGCGGCGGAAGGCATCGGGGAAGGCGGCGGCACTGCCGTGGTGCGGCGCGAGCAACACGTCCGTCGGCACCGGCGACAGGCTCAGCAACCGCCCGGTGCCCGCCTTCTCCAGGTCGCCCGTGAGCAGGATCGAATGCCCCGCGTGGCGGACCAGTAGCACCAGGCTCCGCTCGTTCTCCACGGTGCCGAACGGCTCGCGCGGCGGGTGCAGCACGTCAATCGCCACGTCCCCGGCGGTGAAGCGGTCGCCCGCGACGGCCGTTCGCACCTCGATTCCGTACTCGCGAATGGCCAGCAACCCGGCCGCGACTTCCGCCGTCGGCTTCAGTGCGAAACTCGGCGTCATCGTGATGCGGCCGACGGCGAACCGCTTCAGCAACTCGCCGATGCCGTTGAAGTGGTCGGCGTCGGCGTGGGACAGGAACAGCTCGTCGATGCGGCGAATGCCACGCTGCCAGAGGTACGGGGCGATCACCCGACGGACGGCGTCCGGCCCGGTGCTACTGCCGGTGTCGTAGACGAGGCACCGGCCGTCCGGCGTTTCGGCCACGATACACGCCCCGTGGCCGACCGGCAGGAACGCGACCCGCAACTCGTCCGCCGG
>JBBRUO010000400.1:0-5925 GCA_038247725.1 Gemmatales bacterium | reverse complement strand
GTACCCGAGATGAGCGCCGCGCAATGGCCACGGGTGAAGTTGGGCGAGGTGCTTCACCGTTCGGCGGAGCGGCTTTCACTCTCGCCCGACCTGATGTATCGGGAAGTGACGGTACGCTTGTGGGGCAAAGGCGTCACGCTTCGGCGGGAAGTGCTGGGGGCGGAAATCGCATCCTCGGATCGCTTTCGATGCACGCCCAACCAGTTCATCGTCTCGCGCATCGACGCGCGGAACGGTGCCTTCGGTCTGATTCCGCCGGAGTTGGAAGGGGCCATCGTCACGAACGACTTCCCGTTGTTCAACGTCGATGCCGAACGGCTCAACCCCCGCTTCATGGCATGGCTCTGCAAGACGGCCGACTTCGTGGAATTGTGCAAGGCCGCGAGTGAAGGCACGACGAACCGCGTCCGGTTGAAGGAAGACACCTTCCTCGCCACCCCGATTGCCTTGCCGCCGCCGGACGAGCAGAGGCGGATCGTCGCGCGGGTGGACGCCATCGCCGACCGCATCGCCGCCGCCCGGCAGTTGCGGGCGGAAGTCGCGGAGGGTATCGGGCATCTTCTTGCGGGGCAATTCCGCGACTTCACACAGAGCGCGCCGCGCAAAGCAATGGGCGAAGTTGCTCCGCTCGTTCGGCGACCCGTCGTCATCGACATTGAAGCCAGCTATCCGGAACTTGGCATCCGGAGTTTCGGCAACGGGACGTTCCACAAACCGCCACTGTCCGGTAGCGACGTGGGAACCAAGAAGTTGTTCCGGATTCATCCCGGTGATTTGGTCTTCAGCAACGTGTTCGCGTGGGAAGGGGCGATAGCGGTCGCACGACCAGAAAACACCGGGCGGTTCGGCTCACATCGGTTCATCACTTGCGTGCCCGACCCGAAGTTAGCGACAAGTTCGTTCCTCTGGTTCTACTTCCGATCCGCTGAAGGCGCGGCCCAGATTCAAGACGCCTCTCCGGGTGGTGCCGGTCGGAACCGCACGTTGGGTATCGAAGCCCTAGCGGGGATTCCCGTCCCGGTCCCTCCCATCGAACAACAGCGGGAGTTCGACGCGCTGCAAGCGAAAGCGGACGCGCTGAAGGCGCTGCAATCCGAGTCGGCGGCGGAGTTGGGCGCGCTCTTGCCGGCGGTGTTGGCGAAGGCGTTCGCCGGCGAACTGTGACAACCGTCTGCAACTGACATTCTGACAATGGCAATTTTTGTGAGAGGCTATGGGGAACCCTACCGGAGTCTTCCCCATGACACGCAACTCGCTCGCCCCATTCGACCAGATCGCCAGCGCCTGGCGCGAGACCGCCGAGGAAACCGCCCGCGCCCTCACGCCCGCCGAACTCGCCATCTTCCCAAACCTGCTCTACGACGCCACCGAGATACGCGCCGCGCTGTCCCAGGCGTACTCGGAAGACGAGTTGCTGGCGTCGTTACTCGCTGTCGATGTGTTCGGCCTCGACCGGCACCTCTTTGAACTCCATCACCACACCTTCGCCGGCCTCTACGAGTCCGCCGGCCGCACCCTACGGTGTGTGTGGGAGCGCGCCTTCCGGTCACACTTCGCTGACCGGTCACACTTCGGGGGCGCTGGGGCAACCCCGGACGAGAAGGCGGGCTGGCTGGATGCCGCGCGGCTGAACTGGCCGAAGTGCATCGTCCCGGTTCTATCGGTGCTGTTCCCGCTGCCGCACGACGGGAGCGCGGTAGACCATTTCAAAGCGCTCTGGGACCGCCTGAACCAAGTCGTTCACCCGTCCGCCCCGATGCGGTTCTCCGAGATGCGTGAATCCGGCCGAATGCTTTGGCCGCACTTCGACGCCGACCTCTGCCGCCAGCGACTCGCCGACGTGAACGAGGTGCTGGCCCTGGTGTGGCTGCTGGTGCTGTGCCAGTTCCCGAAGACGCGGGGAGCCTTCGCCCACCCCGCGCGCGTCTTCGACTCGTTTCCTCTGCTGAAGACGCTGCTCACCTGAACCAATTCGGGCGACCAACCTGCGCCGCCGTGTCGCGGGTAGACTCTTAACCGCCTGCGCGCCCGCCAGCCCTTCAGGGGGTCAGGGGGCCGTTTCGACCGGGAAAGTGAAACCGTGGTCAGCGACCGAAACCGTCGGCGAGCGTCGTTAGCGCGGCAGCGGTCGCCGCCACGCGCGAGGCAAGGCGGCGGATTGTCGCGGCCGTCGGGTTGCCCGTGAGCTTTCGACCATCGGCAACAATCACCGCCAACTCGTCGAGCAGACCCGCCACCGTGCCCGCGCCGCTGGGGTCGGCTTGCTTCCGGGGTCTTGATGCCGGTTGCCGCCGACCGTCTCGACCCTTCACCGTGCCGCCCTCGGGTACGATGTCCAACCCCATTTCGACCGCCTTCTTCAAGTCGGCTTGAACCGTGCCGAGAGAGACCCCCTCGCCAAGCGCAGCAGCAATGTCGCGGAGGCTCTTCCCGGCCTTTCTCATCGTGACCACCCGTTTGATTCGTTTGGGGCGGTCGGCTCTCTTCGTATCCCACTCCCGCACGTCATCGAACAAGCCGGGAGTGTCATCACCACGGGTTGCCATCGCATCGACTCCGCGCGGACACACGGGGCACGCAGTTGACTGTATATGTATACAGCGCAAAATCCGGCCCTTGGTGAACCGGATGCGGACATCAGCCTCTCGGCGACCGTGACCGGCATGCGGACATTCGCACCCCAGTCACGGACGCAAACTGCTGGGTGGGGAAGAACTTGCGCGAATTCACTTCGCGGAAGCTGTCACTTCACGGGTCCGGGAGACCTCCTGGAAAAATCCCTGACAAGTTGAGTTCCGGTCGGGCAACGCAAGGCGGAAAGTGAGGGTGTGAGTCGCAGTCCTGCAACGGATGCCCCAGCATGGCGAGCGCCTACTGACATTTGCGAATATGCCTCCACCGCGTTCGCGTCCGGGCAACCCCTGGCACACAATGCCCCCCGGCGTGTCGCGGGTACGGTGGTTGGCGACCGGGAATCCCCGGTGCCGGCACCGACCGCCGGACACCCCGCGTGTCGCGGTTAGGTTGGTGGCGACCGAGCAGGCCCAACCCCGACAAGCTAGGCAATCGGGAGGGCCGAACCGCGACGCAGCAGGCCGAACGCCATAGGAGCTGAACGCGGCGTGAATTGAAACTGACAACCAACCCCAATGGAGGTGCCGAGCATGACGACCGAGACCGTAACCACTGACATCACGCCCCCGGCCAAACCGAGCGGGCGGGGGGTGTACACGATCCCCGAGTTGGCCGCGCTGCTCGGCGTGAGCGAGCGGCACATCCACCGGCTCAAGGACCAGAACGCCCTCCCCGGCTTGTTGAAGCTGGGCGGCAGGATCGTGTTCGCGAAGGTGCAGATCGACCGCTGGCTCGCCGCACGAAGTGAGCGGCCAGCCGAGCGCAACCGAGGGGTGCGGCACTGCCGTACCCCGAACGTGTGGTCCCATCAAACGAAGAACCGGCGGTTACCGCCGCCGGTCTTCTGGAGTTCTTCAACATGGGTACGCGGAAGCCCCTTACGGGCATTGTAGCCGGTGCCGGTGCTGGTAGGAGCGACGACGACATTCTCGACCTTTTCGATCGCGCCACGGCGGCCGACGAGTTCGGGCCGGTGCCACGCGGCAACTACGTCGCACTCGCTGTGAGCGGCGGACGGACAACCGCCAAGACTGGCACGGCGGGGTACACCGTCGAGTTCAAGCTCCTCGAAGGCGAGTACGTCGGCCGCAGGGTGTGGAAGACGTGGTACATCACTCCGGCGGCCGTGGAGTACACCAAACGCGACCTCGCCAAGTTGGGCATCGCTGGCAAGGAGCAGATGCGAGCGCCGTTCCCCGCGAACAAGATGGTGGTGCGTCTGACGCTGGTGGTGCGCAAGGAGAGTGACGACGCGCCGGAGAAGAACGAGGTGACGGACCTGAAGTTCCTCCGCGTCCACGAACCGGAACCCGAACCGTTCGCCCCGGACACCACCCCCACCGAAGGGGGTGAACAATGACCAGCGCCGCCGCCCGGTACGGGTTCCGGGTGGTCGGCAACGTGAGCGAGGAGCGGCGGCTAGTCGATGCCGCCGCCGCCTTCGCCGCCCACTGTGCCGCCGACCCGAAGGCCAAGCCCGACCACGAATGCTACCTGTCTGCGTCCCGTTTCGGCGACGAGTACCACGCGCACCACCTAAAGGCGAACACGCCGAGGGGGTATGCCGGGGTCGGGTGGTCGCCCTGGCTGTGGTTCGACATCGACCGGGAAGACCCGGCCGTCGCGCTCGCCGATGCGCGAAAGCTGGCGGGGTACGTGCTGTTCCGCTACACGGGGTTCGATGAGGACGACCCGCTGTACTTTTACAGCGGACGGAAAGGCTTCCACGTCGGTGTGCCCCTCACCCACTCACCCCCGCCATCGGTGGACTTCCATCGGGTCTGCTGGAACCTCGCCCAGCATCTCGCCGCGGAAGTGGCGGTTGCCATCGACACGAGTGTTTACACCCTCGTGCAGCCGTTCCGCGCCCCGAATTCCCGGCACGCGAAGACCGGCCTGCACAAGCGCGGGTTGACCTACGCGGAGTTGATGAAGCTGTCGATGGAGCGGATCCGGGAGTTGGCCGCCGAACCGTTCGGGTTCGAGGTGCCGGCTGTGACTGCGAACCCGCCGGAACTGGCTGAAGACTGGCGGGAGGCCGAAATCGCCATCGCCGAGCAACGGACGGCCCGACATCAGGGACACACCACGCCATCTGGACGATTGAGCCGCGCCACGTTGGACTTCATCCGCGAGGGGGCGGGAGTCGGTGACCGTCACCCCGGGCTGTTCCGCGAGGCCGCGAACCTCCGGGAGTCCGCCGCACCGCCGGAGTTGATTCACGCACTGCTGACCGACGCGGGTCTCGACTGCGGATTGTCCCCGTCGGACGTGCGACGGCAGATCGATTGCGGGATCACTCACGCCGACCAACAGGTCAACGGCCAAGGAGGTGCGGCATGAGCGGCAACTTCTCCTCCGCATCGAGCTTGTTGGCAGAGTGGCGCGGGAGTGTCCAGGGTGGGGTGCCACCGGTGACGTTCCCTGCGGCCGACGAGGGGCATCCGCTCCGGTGCCTGGAGATCGGGCCGGGGCTGGTCTCGATGCTCGGCGCGCCACCGGCGGCCGGCAAGACGGCGCTGGTGATGCAACTGCTGTTCGAGGCGGTGCGACTGTCGCCCGATTTGAAAGCGCTGGTGGTGAACGTGGAAATGGGACCGTCGGCTCTCCTGGACCGCCAACTCGCGCGGCTGGCGGAACTCCCCCTTCGGCGGGTCCGGAAGCGGCAGTTGACCGCCGAGGATGCCGAGCCACTAGCGAAGGGATTGCAGGCGGTCGCCTCACTCGCCGAGCGCGTCGCGTTTCTACGGCCGCCATTCGACCTGTCAGACGTGGCGAGGAGCGCCGACGAGTTCGGGGCGGACTTGATCCTGCTGGATTACGTCCAGCGCATCGGCCCGCCGAAGGAGTACGCCGACAAACGGCTGTCGCTGAACGCGGTGATGGACACCGTGCGTGCGATGGCCGACGCCGGGTGCGCGGTGATGGTGGTGAGCGCCGTCGGCCGACAGCGCGATTCACAAGGCAAGAGCAGCTACGAGAACTTGAACCTCGCGTCCTTCCGCGAGAGTTCGGAGTTGGAGTACGGGGCCGATTCCGCCTACCTGCTGATCCGCGAACCCGACTCCGACAACGCACTGCTCAAGTGCGTGAAGAACCGGAACGACGAACCCCAGGACATCAGCTTGAAATTCGTGGGGGACTACCAGCGGTTCGACCCTGACGGAGAAGGCGACGGGAAACTGTCGGCCGCATTACGCGAGGTGTGGGCGGGCACACCAACCGAAGGGGGTGACTGGTGAAAGCGGTCACCAACAAACCTAAGGGGGCGCGGTGGGGGCACCTGAACGG
>JBBRUO010000399.1:0-5926 GCA_038247725.1 Gemmatales bacterium | reverse complement strand
GCCTCACGTTGGAAGATTACTTCGAAACCCGCCCGACCTCAGCCTTCCGCCGCAAAGACCCGAAAACCCTCGCCTGCTAATCCGGGCAAACCGTGTCCTGCACCCTCCCCGGCGTCGAACCCCGCGCCGGCTACACCAACCGGGTCCGCGACGCCGTCCTCGACCGCCTCCTCGACGACGGCATGAGTCTGAACCGCGTCCAGGAGGCGATGAAACGCGACTTCCTCCTGGAGTTGTCCGACGGGTTCCTCGCCGACTGCCTCGATTGGAAGGTCCGCCAACTCGATTGCCCCGCCTACCGCCGCTGGACCCTCGCCCACTTCTCCGGCACCCTGTGCGTCGATGAGGTGCACCTCGGGCATCGCACCCTGCTCGTCGCCACCGACCCGATCGGCGACTTCCCGGTGGCCTTCGCCCTGGTCTCGGCGAACGATCAGGATCACCTGGGCCGCTTCCTGAAAAACCTTCGCGGGAAAGGGTTTTCACCCCAGGTGGTGGTGACCGACGGGTCGAACTGGTATCCCACGGTGCTGGCCGAGGTGTGGCCCAAGGCCCGTCACCCACTGTGCGTGTTCCACGTCCTCAAGGACCTCAATGCGTGCGTGTTCGACGCCCTGCGGCGGATGCGACGCCGGCACGCGGCGACCGGCGGACGCAAGCGGAAGCGGGGCCGGCGGAGGAAGGATCGAAGGAAACGCGGGCCGACGCGGAAGGACCAGGCGCACGTCATCTGGAAGAACCGGTACCTGATCACGACGCGGCCGGAGAACCGCGACGGTCGTGCCCGCCGTCGGCTGAGCCGGATGTTCCAGTCCCTGCCGGGACTGCGACTGCTGCGGGAGTTCGTGTTGCGGGTGTACCGCCTGTTCGATCCGGCCCAGAGCGTGCATCAGGCGAAGTGTCGTCGGGCGGCGTTGGTGAACGACGCGGCGTTCCAGGCCGATCCGGACTTGAGCCGGGCGTTGGGGATGTTGGGGGCGGCGAAGTTCGACAAGATGATCGGTACTTGCGAAGCCCGGCGGGGGAACGGGTGCGGACGAACAACCACGTGGAGCGGGCGAACCGGCGGCTCCGATACCTGGAGAAGGTGCGGTACAAGTGGCGTCGTCGGCGAACCATCGTGCGGTTCGTGTTACTGGCGGTGCATCGCTGGTGGCAACGCCGACGGAACGAACCGCAACAGGCCACCACAAGGCGGGAAATCCCAGATCCGCATGCGAAAGCCGTCACCTGAGCCTGTCGCGTCCAGCGAGAAGTGTCAGAAATGGCCCTGCCCCGGCCAAGAGGAAAGTCGTCTCCGACCTTGCACACGGCCGGACTTTCCGGTCTCTTGTGGTGAATCCACCGGAGTGAAATGATGCCTGACATTCCCGACGGCGAAACGGTCGAGTTCAAAGGGTCCGCCGCCAAGCCGTACATCCTGAAGAACGTCGGCGGCGTGTACTCCTGTTCCTGTCCGGCGTGGCGGAATCAGTCCATGCCCATCGAACAGCGGACGTGCAAGCACCTGCGGAAGCACCGCGGCGAGGCCGAGGAACAGACCCGCATCGGCACCGCCCTGCCGCCGAAGCCGCAGCGCCCGGAAGGGGCTGAGGAGAACGTCGGCCCGCCGCTGCTACTGGCTGAGAGCTGGGACACCGAGCGTGACCTGACCGGCTGGTGGATGAGCGAGAAACTCGACGGTGTGCGGGCGTACTGGGACGGCAAACAGTTCCTCTCCCGCCAGGGGAATATCTTCTATGCCCCGGACTGGTTCATTGCCGGCCTGCCGCCGACGCCCCTCGACGGGGAGTTGTGGATCGACCGCAAGGCGTTCCAGCGCACGGTCAGCGTCGTCCGCCGGCAGGACAAACCCGACATCTGGAAGGAAGTGAAGTACCTCGTGTTCGATGCCCCGGACGCGCGCGGCGGGTTCGAAAGCCGGTTCGATTGGCTCGGCGGGGCGATGCCGAAATGGGGCAACAAGTATTCCCAGGTTCACCAACACACCGAATGCGAAGGCACGGACAGTTTGCTGGAAGAATTGAAGCGCGTCGAAGCCCTCGGCGGAGAGGGGCTGATGCTCCGCGAACCCGGTTCGAAGTACGCGCTCGGCCGCAGTCCCACGCTGCTGAAGGTGAAGACGTTCCACGACGCCGAGGCGGTGGTTGTCGGTCACGAGTCGGGCAAGGGCAAGCACAAGGGGCGGCTTGGCGCGCTCAATGTCCGCATGGCGAACGGCACCCTGTTCGCGGTCGGCACCGGCTTCACCGACAAACAGCGCGGCGACCCGCCGCCCGTCGGCGCGACCATTACTTACCGCTACCAGGAACTCACCGAAGCCGGCGTCCCGCGCTTCCCCAGCTTCGTGCGGGTGAGAACCGAACCTTAACGTCAGAAACCTACCGCTCAAGAAGTGGAGCGCGGATGAAGAGGATGAAAGGCAGGATCAAAGCCGGGTAGATGTTCCGCAGTTGCCGGTGTTGGGAGCCGGAAGCGAGGGCCGGCGAGGTCGTTGCCTGGCGGCTGGCCACCCAGAACGGCGGCGACCTCCACTTCACCCCCCGCCCCGGCCTGCCCACGCGGTTCGTCCTCACCCTCCCCGCCGCCGGCGAGTTGCGGTTGTTTCAGTCGGCGTGACGGCGGGTCAGTCTTTGTACCCCGCCGCTTTCCGCATGGCTTCGGCATTCACCGCCGGTGGTAACGCCGCAACTTCCCCGCCGTTGCGTGTGATCCACGCTCGGATCAACTTTTCGTCAGTGCCATTCTTGATGAATCGCACTTTCCCATCCGCGAACGCCGCGTAGAAGCCGTCCGGGAACAGCCCGCCGAGTTTCGGCAGCGGCTTGTTCGGGTCGTAAGCGAGTTCTTCCGGCTTCGGCCCCGGCACTGTGGCGTCGCACGCGCCGCAGATGAGCGAGATCGGCATGACAGGCTCGGGGTGGGATGAGGCAGGCCAACCCGGCAATGTATTGACATTCCAACGCGAAGGCGGCATTGCCGAGTTGGAATGGCTTTGGGGCAGTGGGTCGCGCCCACCCAACCAACCTTTCGCTTTCCGGCGGTCGCCGGCATAATGCCCGCATGAACACCCCCGAAAGCGTCCTCGGCCCCGGTGGGCTGATCGCGTCGAAACTGCCCGCGTTCGAGTCCCGCCCGCAACAGGTGGCGATGGCGAAGGCCGTCGCCGAGTCCGTCGCCAAGAAGAAACCGCTGCTCGTCGAGGCCGGCACCGGCGTCGGCAAGAGCTTCGCCTACCTCGTCCCCGCCATCCAGGCGCTGGCGGCGAACCCCGACCTGAAGATCGTCGTCAGCACGCACACCATCGGGTTGCAGGAGCAACTCATCACCAAGGACATCCCGTTCTTGCAATCGGTCATGCCGGAGGAGTTCCGACCGGTGCTGGTGAAGGGCCGCGGCAACTACCTCAGCCTCCGCCGGCTGCGGACGGCCCAACTCAAACTCGGCTCGCTGTTCACCGACCCGACCGCCACCGATCAGGTCATCCAGATCGGCCGCTGGACCCGCACCACCATCGACGGCAGTAAGGCGGACTTGCCGTTCCAGCCGCTGCCGACGGTGTGGGACGTGGCCCAGTCTGACGGCGGCAACTGCCTCGGCCGCAAGTGCCCGACGCACTCCGTCTGCTTCTACTACAAGGCCCGCAAGGCGACGTTCGCCGCGAACCTGATGGTCGTGAACCACGCCCTGTTCTTCAGCGACCTGGCGCTGCGGCGGCAGGGCGGCGGGGTGCTGCCCGACTACCACGCGGTCATCTTCGATGAGGCCCACACGCTGGAAGACGTGGCGGCGGACCACCTCGGATTGTCCGTCACGCAGGGCGGCGTCGAGTATGTCCTGGGCCAACTTATCGCCCCGCGCACCCACAAGGGCGTTCTCGCCACCCTCGGCGACCCGGAGAGCATCACCCAGGTGGAGGCGGTGCGGCAGGCGGCCGAGCGGTTCTTCGCCGCGGTTCACCACTGGCACGCCGGGCAGCAGCGGGGCACCGGCCGCGTCCGGCAACCGGGCGTCGTCGCGGACAGCCTGTCGGAAGAGTTGGACAAGCTCGCCTCCAAACTGACGAAGTTGGCCGCCGCGCACAACTCGGACGAGGACAAACTCGAACTGACCAGCAAGGCGGATCGGCTGGTCGGCCTTGCCAAGTCCGTCCGCGAGTGGGTCGGGCACGAATTGGCGGGGCATGTGTACTGGTGCGAAGTGCGACAGGGGCGGATCCCGCGCGTGAGCCTGTCCAGCGCGCCCATCGAGGTCGGACCCGCGCTGAAGGAGCAGCTTTACGACAAGATTCCGTCGGTCGTGCTGACGAGCGCCACCCTCAGCGCCGGGGGCGAGGACGGGTTCAAACTGTTCCAGAAGCGGCTCGGCCTGGAAGCGGCGAAGACCCGACAACTGGGCAGCCCGTTCGACTACCAGGAGCAGGCCGAGTTGCACCTGTTCCGCGACCTGCCCGACCCGTCGTCGCAGGCGGCCGCGTATGAAGCAGTCGTGATGGACAAATTACCAGATTACATTCAGCGGACGCAGGGCCGGGCGTTCGTGCTGTTCACCAGCTACGGCATGTTGAACAAGACCGCCGAGCGGCTGCGGCCGTGGTTCGCCAAGAACGGCTACCAGTTCTTCTGCCAGGGCGACGGCCAACCCGTGGGCAAGATGATCGAGCAGTTCCGCGCCGCGCCGAAGGGGGTGCTGTTCGGGGTGGACAGCTTCTGGCAGGGCGTGGACGTGCGCGGCGAGGCGTTGCAGAACGTCATCATCACGAAGCTGCCGTTCGCGGTGCCGGATCGCCCGCTCACCGAAGCCCGGTTGGAAGCCATCGAGGCGGCCGGCGGCAAGCCGTTCTTCGACTACCAGATTCCGCAGGCGTGCATCAAGCTGAAGCAGGGGTTCGGCCGGCTCATCCGCACCGCCACGGACAAGGGCATCGTGGTGCTGTTCGACCCGCGCGTGTTGACCAAGGGCTACGGCGCGCAGTTCTTGGCCGCGCTGCCCGACTGCAAGCGGTTCATCGACGGCGAGGAACAAGGCACGCCGAAGAAGAAGGGCAAGAAAGCAACGTAAGCCATTCAGGTCCGAGGTAGAATACTTGAACCTGACGCCGCGCGATACGGACGCTCACCCGTGCGCGGGACCGCGGGAAAGAGGGGACCGAGCCACTCGCAAGAGTGCCCCTACCATTTCGCACGCAACCAACCTCGCCGGCATGAACCCCAACATTCATTTTGATTTCGACGGTGCTACTGGATACCGCTGGCTCCCCGCTGATCAACTCGTCGAGGTACTGATGGCACCCACCGAGGAACGCGAGCGGCTGTTCCTGGCTGTGGCGACCGATGCGATCACGCAATCGGTCGCGCTCATCCGGGGGGATCACAAGCGGGTCGTCGTCCCGTTCGACCTCTTCGAGCCGTCGGGTGACGGGATTCGGCCCGACTTCGGGCGGGTAGCGGTTGGGGACTACGGCCACTCAATCGTACTTGGCGACTATGAAGCCGCAGGCGACGCGATCCTGTACGAGACGGACGCCGACTACCGGAAGAAGTTGAACGAACAACGGCAGGCGACCGAACGGAGCTTCGGCGCGTCGCTCCGCCGGTTGCGACTTCAACGCCGGTTGACGCAAGACGACTTCCCCGGCATCACCGCGAAGACCGTGGCCCGCATCGAGCGTGGGGAGGTTGCCAAGCCGCACGGGAAAACGCTGCGAATCCTGGCAGAGGCCCTGGGCGTTGAGGCGTCGGACATCGAGTCGTATTGAACGATCTTGCGTCCGGCTCGCACAGCTACTCCTTCCACTTCAGCTGCTTCTTCTCCGACACCCACTTGCGGGCGGCGGCCAGTTGCTCGGTCGTGTACGTCGGCCCGCTCTCGGACTTGACCGGGAACCCCTCAACGCTCTCAGCCAGGACCGTGAGGGCGTAGTAGG
>JBBRUO010000398.1:0-5951 GCA_038247725.1 Gemmatales bacterium | reverse complement strand
TTGGGGGCCGTGGACGCCATCGAGTTCGACGCCCACGCCCGCCCGCAACCACTGCTGCCGTGGGTGTACAAGCTGTGGGACGCCGGGGTGAAGGTGCCGCTCGTCGGCGGCAGTGGCAAAGAGAGCAACCGCACGCCCATCGGCGCGATGCGGACGCTCGTTCCGCTCCCCCTCCCGCCAGGGGAGGGGGGAACCAGCAAAGACCGCTTTCTCGCGGCAGTCCGGGCTGGGCGTACCGTCGTCACCAACGGGCCGCTGCTCGCGTTCGCCGTCGCCGAGGGCCGCGTGCGTGCGACGGCCGAATCCGGAGTCCCGTTTGAACGGCTGGAAATCATCGGCAACGGCACGGTCATTGCGAAAGTACAGGCCGCCCCCGCGAACGGCCGGTTTCGTGCCGAACTGGATGTGCCCGACTCCGGAACCGCCGGCTGGGTCGCCGCCCGCGCGGTCGGGCCGAAGGGGTCGCCGTTGTTCCCCGATCAGCCGGTGTTCGCGCACTCGTCGGCGGTGTTCGTCGGCGACCCGGTTCGCCCGCCGGCGGCACTGACAGCCCTCCGTCAGTGTCTCGCCGCCACCCGCGAATGGGTCGAGACACAAGGGCGATTCACCGCCGACAAGTTCCGGGCGAAACTCCTGGACACGCTCGCCGCCGCCGAGGCCACGCTGGAATGACCCGGTGTTCGTCCGGCGGCGGTGCGGTAGGATGACCACTACTCCCTCCCACTCGAACCAGGGCATCCGATGGCCGTCATGCGCCCCCTGCTCCTCGCCACGGACTTCCGTGACTCCAGCCAGAAAGCCGCCGCCGTCGCGGTGAAACTGGCCAAGCAGTTCTCCGTGACGGTCGTCACGTATCACGTCCTCGACCAGGCCCCGTCGTGGCCGGCCACGTCCCAGGACTACCAGGACCAGTTGATGGCGTACCTGACCAGGAAGGGAGTCGATGCGACCGACGTGCAGGTCGGGGTCGGGTCGCCGACCGAGCACGTGCTGCGATACGCCGAGGAGACCGACCCCGGCCTGCTGCTGATCGGCGCGGGGGACAAACAGCGGGACGGGAAGTTGGTGGTCGGCCCGGTGACGGAGTCGATTCTGACGCACACCACGCAACCGACGCTGGCGGTGAATCCGTTCGGCCCGGCGGTCGAGTTCCGCACCCTCCTGGTGGCGGTGGACCACTCCCGCACGTCGCGGCGGGCGCTGGAGGACGCCGCCCGACTGGCTCGCGCGTTCGGAAGCAAACTGATCGTCTTGACCGTCGTGCCGGCCGTGACGTGGCTGGAAGCGGTCGTCGAGACCGGCCAGTTGACCGACGCCCGGCTGGAACACAAGGCCCGCTGGGTGACGGAGTTCGAGGCGTTCCTGGCGGACATCCCGCTGGACGGTGTGACGGTGGAGAAGGTCGTCCGCGAGGGGGCACCGGACGAGCAGATCGACGCCGCCGCGAAGGAGTTGGGGGCGGACCTGCTGGTGATGGGGGCGACCGGCCGCACCGGGCTGGCCCAGGTGCTGATGGGCAGCGTCACCCGGCGTGTGCTGCGGAACCTGCCCTGCTCGCTGCTGCTCATCAAGGACGATGCCGTCTTCGAGGACCGACTGACGGCCGCCCTGGACGTGGTCGCGCGGGCCACCGCCGACGCGCGGGCGGCGCTGGGCGCGGGCGACGTGGCCGCCGCCGCCGGGCTGTTCCGCCGGGCGCTGGCCCTCGACCCGTACCACCTGCCGGCGCTGGACGGGCTGGTCGCCGCCCAGGAGAAACTCGGCCACCCGACCGACCGGTATGCCGCCCGCGCCGCCCGCCTCCGCGCCCGCGGCGAGTGACCCCGCCGACTCCCACACTCCCCCTGATGAGGGCCTCTGACACATGGACGTGTTCGACAGTCAGTTCTACCGGTTCGCGGCCGTCCTCGGTCTGGCGGCCGCCGCCGGTTCGATCGGTCAGTTGCTGCGGCAGCCGCTCATCGTCATGTTCATCGCGGTCGGGATCGGGGTGGGGCCGGCCGGTCTCGGCCTCACCCGACACGGGGAGGGGGTCGAACTGCTGGCGAAGATGGGGATCGCCGTCCTGCTATTTCTGGTCGGCATCCGCCTCGACCCGCAGGCCATCCGCGGGATGGGGGCGGTCGCGCTGTACACCGGCCTCGGCCAGGTGGTGTTCACCTCGGCGATCGGCTTCGGCCTGTGCCTGACCCTCGGCCTGACCCTGGTCGAGAGCGTGTACGTCAGCGTCGCCATCACGTTCTCCAGCACCATCATCATCGTCAAGCTGCTGTCCGACAAGCGGGAGATCGACTCCCTGCACGGGCGGATCGCGGTCGGCTTCCTGATCGTTCAAGACATGGTGGTGGTGCTGGTGATGATCGCCCTGTCGGCGTTTGGGACGGCCGGCGGGGAGGCACGGCCGCTCGCCGTCGGGCTGGCGCTGTTCGGCAAGGCGGTCGGCCTGCTGGTGGCGGTGGGCGCGCTGATGCGGTGGGTGCTGCCGCCACTGGCCCAGTGGCTGGCCCGGTCGCCGGAACTGCTCGTACTGTTCGCCGTCGCCTGGGCGATGCTGCTGGCGGCCATCGGCGACGCCCTCGGGTTCAGCAAGGAGGTGGGCGCGTTCCTGGCCGGCGTGTCCCTGGCGAACACCCCGTTCCGCGAGGCGATCAGCGGCCGCCTGGTCAGCCTGCGGGACTTCCTGCTGCTGTTCTTCTTCCTCGAGTTGGGGGCCGGCATCGACCTGGCCGTGATCGGCGGGCAGGTCTGGCCGGCGGCGGTGCTGTCGGCGTTCGTGCTCGTCGGCAACCCGCTCATCGTGCTGGTCATCATGGGGCGGCTGGGGTACCGGAAACGGACCGGCTTTCTGGCCGGGCTGACGGTGGCGCAGATCAGCGAGTTCTCGCTCATCCTGGCCGCGCTCGGGGTCAGCCTGGGGCACATCGGGGCGGAGGTGATGGGGTTGGTGACGTTGGTCGGGCTGACGACCATCGGCCTGTCCACCTACCTGATTTTGTACTCCCACCCGCTGTACGAGTGGCTGGCCGGCTGGCTGTCGGTGTTCGAGCGCAGCCGCGCGTTCCGGGAGGGGGAGAACGCGCCGCCGGCGGCCGACGCCCAGTTCATCCTGTTCGGGCTCGGCCGGTACGGGAACAACCTGGCCCACCGGCTCCGGGAGGCGCGGGCGACGATCCTCGGCGTGGACTTCGACCCGGAGGTGGTGCGGCAATGGCAGCGGCACCACCACCCCGCCCAGTACGGCGACGCCGAGGATCCGGAGTTCGCGGCGTCGCTCCCGCTCGACCGGGCCGAGTGGGTCGTCTGCACCGCCCCGCGGTTGGAGACGAACCTGGCCGTCCTGCACGCCGTCCGGGCGGCCGGCTTCCCCGGAAAGGTGGCGGCCACCAGCCACCACGCCGGCGACGTGGACCGACTCCGGGCGGCCGGCGCGGCGGTCGTCCTCCTGCCGTACGTCGATGCGGCCGGGGCGGCGGCGGACCACCTGCTGGCCGGCCTCCGCCCGTCCGCCTGACGCCCGCCCCTTTCCTTTCCCCCCCACCCGCGCCTATCCTTCCGGTGTCCCGGCGGGGCCACGTCCCAAACCGACCGGGCGGTTTCCCGTCTCACATCGGAGTCGATCCCATGCGGAAGTTCTGGACCCTGCTGGCGGCGGCCGTCGTCGTCGCCCCCGCGGCACGGGCCGACGAGGCGGCCGAGAAGGTGATCAAGAAAGCGGTCGAAGCGCACGGCGGCGAGAAGGCGCTGACGACGATGAAGGCCGGCGAGATGACCATGACCGCGAACATGAGCATGATGGGGCTGGACCTGGAATTCGCCGGCAAGGCCGCTTACGCCTTCCCGGACAAATTCAAGACGACACTCGACGGCGAGGTGATGGGGCAGAAATTGGCCATCGTCCAGTTGGTGAACGGCGACAAGGTGAAGATGTCCGTGAACGGCATGGACATCCCGGTGGAAGAGAAGATGAAGGACGAGCTGAAGCAGGCCGTCACCACGCAGGAGATCTCCATGATCGTCCCCCTGCTGGAGAATAAGAAGTACACCTTGAAGGCGGGGAAGGACGCCAAGGTGGGCGACGCCGAGGCGGCCGTGGTGAGCGTGTCGGCGAAGGGGATGAAGGACATCAAGTTGTTCTTCGACAAGAAGACCGGCCTGCTCGTCCGCATGCAACGGCAGGGGCTGGACCCGATGGGCGAGAACGAGGTGGACGAGGTGACCGACATGACCGACTACAAGAAGGTGGACGGCATCCAGACGCCGATGACCATCAAGACGATGCACGACGGCAAGGCGTTCATGACCATGAAGCTGAGCTCGGTGAAGTACTACGAGAAGCTCGAAGCCAAGCGGTTCGCCGACGACCAGTGACCGACCCGCGTTCTCGGCGGGTCGGCCCCCGACCCGCCGAGAACACGCCTACCACTTCAGCACTTTACCCAACACCAGATCGACGACCCAACAACCGCGCACATGCACCCCCGGCTCGCGGCAGTGGGTTCCTCTTGCTCAGCCGGCCGCTTTCCGTTCCAGCCAGCCGATCTTGGACACGAACACGGTGTGACTCGGCTCGTGGATGCCGAACACCGCGTACAGCGGCGGAACGAACACGATTCGCATGTGCAACTCGGCGTGTGGAGGTGCTCGCGGGATTCGCCAAACTCGAACGGCGTTCGCTCCAGCTCCGACACCAGCCATTTTGCGGCACTGGCGGCGATCCGCGACACGCCAGCGGCTACGGCCCGCGCAAGAGCCGCCCGGAGTTGGTCCGACACCACGGCGGCGTTCGAAATGCGGTAGACCGGTTCGCTCACGAGGAGATCCTTTGTTCGAACTCGGCGATGATCTCCTTGAGTGGTTGCCCGCGCGGGCCGTGGAGCATGTCGTCCAGTTCCTCCGGCGTGAGCGAGCGGTAGGCATCCGCGATGTCGTAAGTGTGAGCGATGGCGGACTTGTACAAGTCGCGTTCGAATTTCACGCGGGCGAGTTCGGCTTCCAGTTCGGCCAGGCGGTCGGCCGGGTCGGGTGGGGTCGGCGTTGTCACGGTTCTTCTCCGAGGGTGAAACGTCGATATTCTACCCGGCGTGTCGTTGCCCTGCAAATCCGAGCGAACGTCATTTCCCCAAGACCAGCAAGCAAGTCGGAAGGGAACCGGGCGCTCAGCCACTCTTCCTCATTCATTGCCCTTCCCCTCCTCACGGGTGGGGCACCATGCGGGTGAACGGCGGGACGAACGCCTGCAACACCACCATCAGGCCGACCACGCTGGCCAGGAAGATGCTGTGCCAGATGACGGCCTTGAAGATGTCGGCCTCGCGGCCCACCTGGTTCGTGCCGGCCGTCGCCACGCAGATGCTCTGCGCGTCGATCATCTTGCCCATCACGCCGCCGGTGCTGTTGGCCGTGCAGATGAGTACCTCCGCTTGGCCGCGCGTCAACTCCGGCAGGAGGCCGCCGTCGTGAAGTTGCCCGGCCGTGATCTGTTGCAGGCTGCCGAACAACGCATTACTCCCGGCGTCGGTGCCGGTCAGGAACACCCCCATCCAGCCGAGGAGCGGGGCGAAGAACGGGTACAGCACGCCGGTGCTGGCGAACGCCACCCCCAACGTCGCATCCATGCCGGCGTATTTCGTCACATAACTCAGGCCGAGCATGCAGGCGATGGTCGGAATCGGGATCTTCATCTGGATCATGGTCCGGCGGAACACCCGCCACAGCGCCCCCGGCCCGGTGCGCAGCAACAGCGCCGAGATGAACACCGCCGCGATGCACGGCGTCCCGGCCGCGGTCAGCCATTTCACCTCGAACACGGCCTTTTCCAGCCGCGCGTCCCCGGTCGCGCCGGGCGCTTGCAGCCGATCCGCCCGCTCGACTTGCTTGTGCAGGGCCGGGACTTCCACCAGGTAGAAGGAGTTGATGACGCCCAGGTCGATGGGGCCGGTCTTCTCCATCTG
>JBBRUO010000397.1:0-5979 GCA_038247725.1 Gemmatales bacterium | reverse complement strand
CCTCTCCGGGACGGAGAGAGGGCCGGGGGGTGAGATCTTTCGACTTGCCAGAAAGTTTTGCCAGACCCAATGAACACCCGCCGTGGACCAGAATTGGGTGGTGAGGTGGACCTGGATTGGATGCTAATCACCAAACGCCCGCGTCGCCTTGTTGGGAAGTGAACCGGAACGCCGGTCGGAGTTCCTCTCGATCCTGACGACCCCCGAAGTGGCGTCCGGCCTGCCGCCGATGGACCGCGAGTTGGACCGGCTCGCCGTGCGTCGAGCGGTGGCAGCGGCCACCCTGATCCATGCCGGCCACGACGACAGGGAGGCCTGGGCGCTGCTCGACCACACTGGTGACACCACCGCTCGGAGCCACTTCATCCAGCAGTTGAAGCGGTTCGGCGTCGATCCGCAACGGCTGATCGACCGCTACCAGCGGGAAACCGCCGTCGCCCGCAAGCGCGCCCTCTTACTCGCCCTCGGCGAGTACGACCCGACCGAGTTGCCGGAAGCGTCGCGGGGCACGCGGGTCGCCGCGTTCGAGGCGGTGTACCGCGACGGCCCCGACGCCGGCCTGCACGCGGCCACCGGCTGGGTGCTCCGCCAACGGTGGGGACGGGCCGACGCCGCGAACCAGGAGGACGAGCGCGCGCGGGGAGGCAGACCGGGCGGAAAGGAGTGGTTCGTGAACAAGGCCGGGCAGACGTTCGCCATCCTCCCCGCCGGCGAGTTCGTGATCGGCTCGGACCCGCGGGTCGAGACCGACGCCAAGTCGGACGAGCAGCCGGCCCACCGCCGCCGAGTGGAACGATTTGCCATCGCGGTGAACGAGGTGACGGTCGGCGACCTCCGGGCTTGGAAGCCGGACTGGGAGGACCAGACCGACAACTCGCCGGACACGGCCGGCGGGTTCCTGTCGTGGTATCGGGCGGCGGCGTACTGCAACTACTTGAGCGGGAAGGACGGGTTGGACGAGTCCAAGTGGTGCTACGCTACGAGCCCGCGCGGGGAGTACGAACCGGGGATGGTCATCAAAGCCAACTACCTGGCCTTGCCCGGCTACCGCCTCCCGACCGAAACCGAGTGGGAGTACGCCGCTCGTGCCGGGTCGCCGTGCTCGCGGTACTTCGGCTGGTCGGATGCGCTGCTGCCCCGCTACGTCCGCTTCCGGGGCAACGGGGACGACCGGAACTGGCCCGTCGGCACGCGCCGGCCCAACGAATTCGGACTGATCGACACCCTCGGCAACGTACTGGAATGGGTGGCCGACGCGGGGGAGTCGCCGACCGATCCGAACACGCGGCCGAAGGCGCGGCCGTACACCGCCGGCCTCGGAGCCCTCGACGACCCGGAACGGGAGGTCGGCCTCTGCCGTCGGGTGATCGATGACACCGGCATTTTGCTGATGCGGGGGGGCGGGTGGTCGGACGACCCGGCCAAGAACATTCGCGTCGCCCGGCGGGTAGACAGCGTCAAGCAAGCGAGATGTACGGCATGTACGGGTTGCGGCCGGCGCGAAGCCAGCCCGCCCGGTAGGCGGCACCGGGTCGCCTCGAATTTCCCTGTCCGAATCCCCCTGCCACCCGCTTGTCATCCCGGACGGGCATGCCGCCCGCCACCTTGCGAGAGGGTCGTCGTCATGTCCACCGCCTCCCAGACCCACGGCACGCTGTCCGGGCTGTTCGCCGACTTCCACCGCGGGGAGCCCGGCTCCCGCAACGCCTTGCTCGCGGCCCTCCGTGACAACCTCACGCGGTTGACGGCCGCCATCCTTCGACAGTTCCCCATCGTCCAGCAGCGGCGGGAGGTGGACAGCCTGTTCCAGCAGCTCAACGAGAAGCTGATCGGGGCCATGGACGCCGGGGTGCAACCGGCGAACGCGACCGAGTTCATCAAGTTCGCCGCCCACCGGCTGCGGCGGATGCTCATTGATGAGGCGGACAAATTCCGCCGCCGCGGACCGGCCGTCGGGTTCGCCGACCCGCAAGCGTCGGCCGTCGGCGGCCCGCCCCAAGCGGTCGTCGCGCCGCCCGCCGCCGGCGACGACAGCGTCTCGGTGCTGTTGCAGTGGGCCGAATTCCAGGCCAAGGTGCAGGAACTCGACGACACCGAGCGGTTGGTGTTCGACCTGCACTTCCACATGCAGATGCCGCAGTCGGAGATCGCCGAAATGCTCGCCCTGCCGCCGAAGGCGGTCAGCCGCAGTTGGCTGGGGGTGGCGAAAAAGCTGAAGGGGCGGATCCCGAAGGTTGATGAGCCGAAAGCAGTGCTGGTGGTCGGTGGCGGGGCGGCGTTCGCGTCCCCGGACGCGGCCAAGTTGTTCGCCGGGTGGCGGGCGCTGCGAGTCCGCGGCGTCGGCGGGCTGGCCGCCGGCCAACCGGTCCCCACCGCCCACCTGGAGTGGGCCGACGTGGTGTGCGTGACGCGGCCTGAGTATGCCGACCAGATCCGGGAGGCCGCCGTCGGCAAGCCGGTGGTGGTGTTGGACATCCCGGACGAGTTCGACCCCGCGGACAAGGCGCAGGTCAACCGCCTGTGGGAGCGGCTGACCAAGCGAATCGACACATAGCCGCGGTCACTCCTTCACTTTTCGCGGCGGCGGGGCCAGAAGTAGCTGGCCGAAGAGTCGCCGGCAGTCGTTGGCGATCTCGCGCATCGCGTCGTCCGCCGGTTGCAGGCGGAGGACCGCTTCGGCTACGGCCAGGGCGGGCTGGTGGGCCTTCGCGCCGAACTCGACTTCGGCGCGGAGCCGGAGCGCGGACGGGTTTCCCTTCGAACGCTTCTCCCAGTCATCGAGAAGCGTTCGGGCGAGGGTCCAGTCCTCGGCGTTCCGGGCGATCTTGACGGCGATCTCGATTCGGCTCAGGTGAATCGGCCCGGCGGCCATCCGTCGGCGGACCGCCTCGGCGGCCGTCTTCGCCCACTCCATCTTCACCGACGCCCACACCGGCTTGCCGGCCAGGCCGTAACACAGGATCGCCTGGTCGAGCGCGATCAGGCGTGTGGCCCGCAGGATCGATGGCGTGTCGGCCGCCACCATCGCCGCCCTCCCAGCGTCCGCCAGTAGCTCGCGATACCGGTCGTTCGCCCCCGGCTTCCCGCCGTTCGCCCCCATGTACCCGTTCGCCCGTTCCAGCAGGGCGAATGCGTACAGGTAGGACGCCAGTCCCTCCGGGTGGCTCCGGAGCGCATTACCGAGCACGTCCACTTGGTCCGGCGGCAGGACGACCGACGACACCTTGTTCCGCGACAGGTTCTCCACGAGCGCGGTCATGATGTCGCGGACCTGCTCGAACGCCGGGCGGCAACCGGGCGGCAGCGGCGCGTGGAGGAACGGAACCTCGCCTGCCAGCGGGTGGACGAGCGTCGTCTGAAAGCTGACCGTCAGTTTCCGCGTAGCATCGGCGGCCAGAAGCCGGACGGCGTCCGGGTGACGGAGCGAATCGTCCCCGTAAACGGACGACAGCAGTTCCCCGTTCATCAGCGGGAACAGGCGGCAGGCCTCGGCGAAGTCGGCGAACCCATTCCCAGGGAACGCATCCGCTAGCACGGGGGCGGCGAGTGCGGATTCCACACCCGCCGTGTCGCCGAGCAGCGCACAACTGAGGGCCTGAATGACCGGGAAGTGCGGGTGTTCGGGGAACAGCAGCCGGGCCTCGGCCGACCGCCGGTTCGCCTCCTCCAACCGGCCCAGGGTCATCAGGTTGAACGAGAGCAAGGTGCGGGCGCTGATGTGGCGGGGGTTGTGGCGGATCGCCGACTCGAGGTGCCGCACCGCATCCGGCGTAGTCGTCGCGAGGAGTGCGTCGGCGTACGCTCGGTCGGCAGCTGGCAGGGGGCCGACGACGGCCAGTTTGATCCGCCGCACCGCCTCGGTGTCGTCCACCCCGACGGCGAAGTCGCCCAGCAGGAGTTGGACCTGGGCCGCCAACTCGGCCGAAAGCGGCCCCGCTTCGAGTTGGCAGAGCTCCGCCCGCGCCCGGTCGTACTGTGACACGGCGTAGTACGCCTTCACCCGCTCCAACCGCAGTTCCGGGGTCAACTCCACGCCCGCCCGCTCCGCCCGTTCGCTCAACGCCAGTGACTTGGCCACTGCCCCTTCGGCGGCGAAGAGTTGCGTGCCGAGGCGGTACTCGCCGAACGCCGCCTTTCGGTCGGCCTCGGCCCGGTTCGCCCGCTCGATCTCCAGGTCGCGGTCGGCTTTCGCGGACTGGGCGGCGGCGTTCGCCGCCCGTCGGTCGGCATCCAGCGCGTACACGCCGGCAACCGCCGCGATCATTGCTGCCGTGAGTGCCGCCGCCGGGATGGGGTTCCTTCGCACCCACTTCCACGCTCGCACCGGGGCCGGGACCGGGCGGGCCGAAACCGGCCGCCCTTCCAGCGACGCCCGCAAGTCGGCGGCAAGCTCCAACGCCGTCGGATACCGTTCCCCCGGCTCCTTCGTCAGGCACTTCTGAACGATCAACTCCACGTCTCGCGGGACGTCACGCTGGCTCGACCGCACGCCGGCGATGGTCCCCGACTTTACCAGATCGAGGACCGCCATCGCGTTCTCACCCGCGAACGGCTTCGCCCCCGTCAGCAACTCGTATAGCATCACCCCCAGCGCCCACACATCCGCCGTCGGACCGACGAATTTCGTCTCCCCGCGGGCCTGTTCGGGCGACATGTATGCCGGGGTACCCATGACCGCCATCGTGTGCGTCAGATCAGACCCGGTCCCGCGTTTGGCTAACCCGAAGTCGGCTACCTTCGGCACCTCGCCGGCGTCGAACAGCACGTTCCCCGGCTTCAAGTCTCGGTGGACGATCCCCTCAAGATGCGCCGCGGCCACCCCGCTGGCCACTTGTGCCATCAGCGTGACGGCGACCTTCGGGGCCAGCCTCCCGACCGCATTCAATCTGTCCGCCAGCGTGCCACCGGGACAGAACTCCATGGCCAGGTACGGTAGCCCCAAGTGTTGGCCGCTTTCGTACACCTGCACCACGTTCGGGTGGCGAACGGCCGCGACGGACTCCGCCTCGGCCAGGAACCGGAGCAGACTATTCGGATCGGTGTCCAGCATCATCTTGAAGGCAACGATCCGGCTCAGTGGCACCTGCCGCGCCTCGTACACGACTCCCATCCCGCCACGCGCCACTTCACGAATGATCTGGTATCCCGCAGGCGGGGCGTCTCCAGGGTTCCACCCGCTGGTGGAGAAGGCGTAAGCCCGTCCCCCTTCTAGCTTGACTGCCGCATCGACAAAGGAACGGACCTGTGGCATCAGCTCGGGACAGTCCCGGCACTCGAAGGGCAAGTCAACGGATTCGCCATTCCGTATCCGTGCGAGTAAACTCTCGACGATGTCGAGCACGCGGGATTCGTCGGACGGAACGAAAAAATCGCGGGCGTTGGTTGTGTCCACGGGAAGCGCCTGAGAGTCGAAAGCTGCTCGCGGCATCTTATCAGGTCCATGGCAGAGCAGGCAATTCCCGGCTCTCTTGAACAACTCTGAAACTCGCCATCCAGTCGTGATGGGGAAACTCGAATACCACCGGCTGATCTCACCCGCCCGTCAGGGCGGCGGCCCGTTCGCCGACGTCCGCGTAGCGGTCGGCCGGGTTGCGACTGAGCGCCTTCGCCAGGACCGCCCGCATCGTCGCGGGGATGCCGCGAACGAGTTCCCCCGCCGGCACGATGCCGCCGGCCAGGATCTGCTCGCAGACGGTCGGCATCGTGCCGGCGGGGTCGATCGGCGGGCGGCCGGTGACGGCCTCGTAGAGGGTCGCGCCGAGGGAGTACACGTCGCACGCCGGGGTCAGATCCGTCGCCCCGCTCACGCACTCCGGAGCCTGGTACACCAGGTCTCCCAGCTCGTGCCCGCCGTAGGCCGTCACCTCCTGCCCCGGTTCGACGCGGGACGGGCGGGCGAAGAAGAAGTCGCCCAGCTTCGCCCCGTCGGATCCGGGGAACACGCAGCTGGGGTTGATAAGGCGTTCGGCGTGTGAAAGT
>JBBRUO010000396.1:0-5986 GCA_038247725.1 Gemmatales bacterium | reverse complement strand
GGCGACCTCGCCCGCGAGCTGCGACTGGGCGAGTTGTTTCGCGGGAACATCGGCGCGGCCCTCACCGACAACACCGGCGAACTCGACCCGCTCGAAGCGCAGGGGAATGTCGCCAACGCGGTCGCCATCAGTCCGAACGGGCGGCTCGCCCTCATCGGCGCGGCGGATCGCAGCGTGCGGGTGTGGGACGTGGAAGGCGGCCGCGACCGGAAGCGGCTCATCGGGCACACCGCCACCGTGTGGGCCGTCGCCTTCAGCAACGACGGTACGCAGGCCGTCAGCGGTGGGGTGGACGGCACCGTCCGCGTCTGGGATTTGGACACCGGCAGCGAGTTGAAGCGGCTCGACGGACACATTGCGATGGTGTCGGCGGTGGCGTTCAGCGGTGACGGCACGAAGGTGATCTCCGGCGGCTTCGATGGGTCCGTCATCTGGTGGGACGCCGTCACCGGCAAGGAAATCCGCCGGCTCGAAGGTGATACCAAGTACGTCCACGCCGTCGCCCTGCACCCGACGGCGAAGGTCGCGGCCATCGCGGCGGATCGCCAAGTGATCTTGTGGGACTTCTCCACCGGCGACGTGGTGCGGAAGTGGCAGGCGCACGCCGGGGCGGTGACGGCGGTTCAATTCGCCGAGGGTGGCAAGCTGCTGCTCACTGGCGGCGACGACGCCAAGGTCAAGCTGTGGAACCCGACCGACGGGAAGTTGCTCGTGAACCTGACCGGGCACGCCGCCGGCATCCGCGGTGTGACGGCCAAGCCGGGAGGCCGGTGGGTGCTGTCCGCCTCCGCCGACGGCACCGTGAAGTTGTGGGACGCGGCGATCTCGAAAGACGTGGCCACCTTCCCGAAGCACGGCAAAGCGGTGATCGCCGCGAGCTTCCTGCCGAGCGGGGTGAAGACGCTGTCGGTGGACCGCGAACTCGGCGTACGGATCTGGGACGTGACCCAGTTCCTCACCGGCTCGTCGGTGCTGCCGACCCTGCCGAAGCCGCCCCCGGATGTGATACCGAAGGCGAAGGAGTAGAATCGCGGCATCGGAGGCCAACGCCATCCGCGAATTGCGATTCTGCTGGTGGAACGTGTGCGACTACGTTCACTTCGACTCCACTCGCGCCGCTCGGCGTGGGTGGCCGAAATCCCCGGACGAATTCGACGAGAAGCATCGCCGCGTCGTGGCCGCGTTCAGCAAGATGTTCGGCACGGAGCTGCCGGACTTAATCGGCCTCGGCGAAGTGACACCTGACGCCGCCGGGCGGCTCCAATCGGACCTGTTCCCCGAACACGAGTTGTTTCCGAGCGGTGCGACCGCGGCGAATGAGACTCAGGTGGCGATTCTGTTTCGGCGTGGCATCGGGTTCACATCGGGCCTGCCGATCACCGCGGATCGCGTGACGCCGGGTACTCGTTCGATGCCGGTGGTGAACTTTGTGAGCGGGACCGCTCGTTTGCAATTCGTCTTCGTTCACTGGACCGCAATGGAGAAGCCGTCGAGCCGTGCCGCGCGCCGGAACCTCGCCGTCGCCCTGAGCGATCACGTGTACGAGCAGGTCCGCACGCTCCACCATTTCCCGAATGTGGCGGTGATTGGCGACTTCAACCAGGAACCGTTCGATGAGGTGTTCGAGGAGCAGTTATTCGCGCGGCGGAACCGCGCCGTCGCCCGATCCACGCCGCGCGGGTCGGATCGCTCGCGTCGCCGGGTTCGGTTGTACAATTGCGGTTGGCGGTTGCTCGGCGAAGCCCGCCCGCATTCCACTGGCAGTGCCCAACCCGAAATGGCCGGAACGTACTTTCTGGGCAATGCGGATTCCGTGGTCGAGAGCCGCTGGCGGACATACGATCAGGTTCTCGTTACCGGTGGGTTGCTGACCACCGCACCGCCGTACTTGGATGAAGCCCGATTGCGAGTTCACCACGACACCGGTAATTTGGTGGACGAGCTTCCCGCGAAGTTCCGGTATGTGAACGGAGTCGCGGAAGGGCTGTCGGACCACTTGCCGCTGAGCGGCGTGATCGTTCTCTCGTGAGGTTCGCCATGTCCGACCTGACCGAACTCATCCGGAACGCGCTGAAGGAACGCGACTCGGCCACCGCCACGGCTTCCGCCGACCTGCACGAGGTGACGCGGCGGTTCTCGGAAGCTATTACCGCCACGACGAACGGTGCGGCGACGCTCGCGTTGGAGGCCCTTGACCCGTCGGAAACAGCAGTCGGAAAGGGGGCGGACCCTTTCGCGCTGCTCTTGTGTTGGAACCAAGATGAGCGAATCGTTCGAGTCGCGGAACTGGGGCCGAATGGTTACCCGATCAAGTTCTTCCCCGCCGTGACCGCTTGGCGAGAGCGGAGCAGCCTTGCTGGAGACGCACACGATCGCCCCTCGTTGGAGAAATACTTCCGCGACCTCGTCTCCGCCCGCGACTCCGATGTCGTCGGCCTCCTCCGGTTCATCATCGGCAATACCGCCAAACAGCCGGCCGCGACCGCGTGACCCCTCGCGCGGCCGCGGCCGACGCCCTCACCGCGTCCGACAGCCGAACAGGTGCCGCTCCTTGATCAGTTTCACCACCGCCGGCGGCACCATCTCCTCCCAACTGGCGTCCCCCTTGGCGATCCGCTTCAGCACGTCGCGGCTGTCGATGGCCTGATACTTGGGGTCGTTGTTGTCCAGCCCGATCACCCGCCCGGCCTGCACCGCGTAGTCGTACAGCGGCTTGCTCTCGGCCGGCAAATCGAGGGTCTCGACGGTGAGCAACTTGCCGGTGGCCAGATTGGAGTACGGGTACACGTACAGCGTCAGGTCGTTGCGGAGCAGCCGGCCGATGGCCTCCAGCACCCCGCCGTCCAGGCTGCGGTAGTGCTGCGGGTCGAAGATGTCCGGTACCGTCACCGCCCCGACGGCCAGCGCCACCCGCTTGTTCGTCAACTGGTCCAGGTACCCGGCGAGGCGGAAGAACTCGAAGTAGTCGCTCACCAGCACCGTCAGTCCGGCCGCCGAGAGGGAGTCCGCCCGGCTGAGGAAGTCGCGGGTGTCCGGGGCCGTCCCCTCCCCGGTCAGGTTCCGCATGGTTAACTCGGCCACCTGCACCACCCGATCACGATCCTCTTCCGGCAGGGCGGCGGTGAACCGCTCGTTCGCCGCCCGCAGGATGTCCAGGTTCACGTGCGTGACCGGGCGGAAGCTGCCCCGCTCCACCAGCACCGGCCGTTTGCGGAACACCTCGGCCGGCAGCAGCACCTTCCCGTCCGGGCCGAACATGGCCGCCTTGCTCAACCCCTTCTGCACCAGCGCCAGGCTCATCAGTCGGTTGTCAATGGCCCGGAAGCCGATGCCGGAGAAGTCGATCAGGTCGATCTCCACCCGCGTCGGGTCGAGGCCGTCCATGAGCGATTCCAGCAGTTGCTGCGGCTCGTGGTTGAGGAAGAACGCGCCGTACAGCAGGTTCACCCCGACCAGCCCGATGGCCTCCTGCTGGAGGACGTTCGACTTGTCCAGGAGCCGCACGTGCAGGACGATCTGGCTGTCCTGGTCGCGGGGGTACGCCTGGAACCGCACCCCCAGCCACCCGTGGCAGTCGTTGGTGCCCTGGTAGTTGCGGGCGGCGATGGTGTCGGCGAAGGCGAAGAAGGCGGACGTGTCCCCGCGCATGTCGGACAGCCGCTCCAGGTTCAGCCGGTGCTCGTGGTCGAGCATCGCCTCCAGTCGCTCCCGGCTGACGTACCGGCTGGCCTCCCCGTAAATGGCGTCGGACACGGTCATGTCGTAGGCGGACATGGACTTGGCCACCGTGCCGGCCGCCCCGCCGACGCGGAAAAACCACCGCACCACCTCCTGCCCGGCCCCGATCTCGGCGAACGTGCCGTACCGCCGCTGGTCCATGTTGATGCGGAGGGCCTTCCCGTAGGCGTCGGGGCGGTCGTGCTTCGCGGAGGACGGGACCATGTGGCGATCTCGGGGGCTGGGGGTGACCGGGCGGCGCGGCCGCAACGGGAGCGGCCGCGCGGCGGTACCGTTTACGTTAGCTTCTCGAATCATCGCGGACAGGATTCGCGAACCCCCGCGGAGGATTCGGCCGGAGCGGCGGGAGTCGGTCGGAACATTCGGGAGAGTGTCGCCGCACGGGTCGGGTGGTGGGAACCGAACCTTTTGCCATCTCAGAAGTACGACTCCAACGTCCCCCGCCGGCGGACGTCCAGGGTGGCGCAGTGGAACGACCCGCCGAACGGCCCGACGTGGTCGAACGCGAGGGGGATCGGCTTGAATCCCCAGTCCTTCAGCTTGCGGATGAGTTCGATCTGCTGCACGTCCACCAGCACCCGCTCGGGGTCGAGGGACAGGACGTTCATCGACAGCCACTGGCTGGTGAACTGCGGGTGAACCATCGGCGAGCCGGGGCCGTAGCTCGGTCGCGGGGCCTTCAGCACGTCCCACTTGCGGACGCACTCCGGCAACTCTTTCACCCAGTCCGGATTCACCAGCACCTTGCCCGGCGCGAGCGGGACGAACGTCGTGTCGATGTGGCACGGTGTCGAACAGCGGGTGTCAATCTCGTGGACGCGGAACCCGGGGCCGAGGTGCCGCCGCACCCACTCGATGCCGAGGCCGTTGGTGACAACACTCCTGGTGACGAACAGGTCGCGGCCGCACCGCACGAAGTCCGCCGCTTCAAATACCGGCTCCTGCTCGTTGATCGGGTAGCGGTGCGGCACCCCGTCCGGCTGAATCCGCTTGCCCAGGTCCGCCACCTCGCCGCTGTCGGTCGCGCGGCAATTGAAATCGTAGAGTTGGTCTCGCAGGGCCGGACGTGGGGCAGCGGTCAGACGGGCACCGGCGCGGAAGTACTCGGTGAATAAACGCTTATACGCAAGTGATTCGTACTGCCGGTTCCGCAGGGGGCTGGCGCACTCGATGATCTCGTCGCCGATCACGAAGAACAGGTCTCGCGGGTTGGCCGTGTTCCACCCGCTGCGGCACTGCCAGTAGGGGCTGGAAAAGCCGACGTTCAGCGGCAGCGGGTCGGGCCGGCGAACGGTCACGCCTTCTTGCTGAAGGACGTACACGAGTTCGTCGAGTTGCTTGTCGGCCGCCTCAACGAACTCGTTCTCGACGTGGACGCCCTGGAAGTGCCACAGCCACTCCGGCTCCCCGGCGGCGGCGAGGATCGGCCCGCACTCCGGGTACATGGCCCCCCGCACGGTGCCGACGACCACCTCTTCGAGCGGGTCCCACTCGTTGAACGACTGCACGACGGGTGACGGCGTACTCACGACTTGCGGTTCGGCCACGCGACGGCCTCCGAGGTAATCGGTGCGGACTGTCGAAACGACGTGGGCTAACCGTGACCCTGGCCTTGAGTCCTCGGCATCCTGTGAGGGTCGAAGTTCGTGACTCGTTCGACCAACCCGGCGAGCGATTTCAATCGGTCACGGAACTCTTTCTTGGCGCGGGCGAACTTGCGGAACTCGAACGCTCGCGTCTCCTCTCGCTTGAGGAACGCGACGGTTTGTTCGGTCGCCCAGGCGACGGGTTCCGAACCCGTCGGCGCGAACGGGCCACGATCCCGCTCGACTTGCCAAACCGACCTCGGCAACCGCGCGTCATCCTGCGCTACGAAGTACAACGGCAGCAGACAGTTCACCAAGTGCGGTGCCCCCTCGTGTAGGAGATTGTCCTGCAATAACTCCGCCCAGGCCAGTTCCTGAACACACCAGCCGTGAGCCGAGTTCAGCAGGGCGTCGGTGACGAGAAAGACGACGTGTCGGCAGCCGACGATGGCGTCACGCAGGGCGGCGCGAGAGGTGCGACCATACGGGTAGTCGTGACGGTCCAGCCAGACACGAATGCCCCGTTTCGTGAGCGATTCATAGAGTGGAAAGGCGAGCGTGTCGCGATCCTCGGCGGAATGCGAGAGGAAGACGTGGTGCCCGCAGCGCGGAAGGAATTCGATGGTCCACAGCATCGAGCCGCCTCACCAGTTGGGTTTGGG
>JBBRUO010000395.1:0-5988 GCA_038247725.1 Gemmatales bacterium | reverse complement strand
TGGCGGTCGCGGATCAACACACCGCCGTGGCCGGGATCGACTTCCGCCCCGTCCGTCGGCAGTTGGACCGCGAAGAACCATTCCCGCGTGATCTGGTGCCGTTCCGCTCACTCCTCCAGATGACCGGCGGGTACGCCACGCTCGACCTGGACGCCAAGACCGGCGTCACCGCGAACCTGAATTTCCCCAACGCGGACGACGCGACCCGTGCCGAACCGGTGCTGAAGACCGCCATCCAGATGGCCGTTACGGAACTCGGCAACTTCAAGAAGCGGATCTCGACGAACGAGCCGCAGGCCGCGTATGCCGGGCCGATCCTTGATGCCGTTATCGGCGCGCTCGAGAAAACGACGGTGAAGGCGGACGACACGCGGGTAACGGCCGCCGCCTCGTTGGAGATCGGGCCGACGGTGGAGAAAGCGATCCTCGCGCTGCCGGCGTATGTGAAGTGGCAGAACGACGAGTTGCAGACGCTGAACAACTTAAAGCAGATCGGGCTGGCGTTGCACAATTACGAGTCGGCGAACGGCTTCCTGCCCGCCGACATTGTGGACAAGGCGGGCAAGCCGATCCTGAGCTGGCGGGTCCAACTGCTGCCGTATCTCGAGCAGGCGAACCAGTACAACCAGATCGTCTTCACCAAGGCGTGGGACGATCCGGCGAACGCGAAGACACTGGCGAAGATGCCGAAAGTGTTCACCGCCGGGGCGCGGACGGCAAAGGAGGGCGAGACGTACTTCCAGATGTTCAGCGCCGCGAAGCCGATCCCCGGCGGCAGCCCGGTGCTCATCGCGGGGCAGAAACGGACCATCGAGTCGATTCAGGACGGCACGTCGAACACGTTTGGCGTGGTGGAGGCGGCGGAGGCGGTCAACTGGGCCAAGCCGGGCGACCTGCCGTTCGACCCGAAGAAGCTGCCGGCCCTCGGCGACCCGAAGACCGGCAAGTTCCGGGTCATGATGATGGACGGGTCGGTGGGGTCGTTCCGACGAGACAAGGTCAGCGACGTTCAGTTGCGGGCGTTCATCACGGCCGACGGCGGTGAGGTCAACACCTACGAGGACCGCTGAGGACGGCGAGCCGCGCCCACGCGATCGCGGGCGCGGCTCGCCACTTCACTTGGCCCCAGTCAGAATCCAGTTCTTGACGGTCTTCATCTCCGCCGCCGTCAGTTTCTCCTTGCCCGCCGGCGGCATCGCCCCGGAGTCGATGCTCAGCCAGATCTGGCTGTCGTCCGGCTTGCCCGGCTTCGCCCCGGTGCCGTTGTCCCCGCCCCGAAGTGCCATCGCCAGCGTCCGCAGGTCGAGGTCGCCCTTCGGGTTACCCACTTCGCCGTGGCATTGGTTGCACTTCGCCTTGAAGATCGGAAGGACATCCTTCGTGAACATGACTTTCGCGCCGGGGAACGGGACGACGACCTTCGGCGGTGCGGGCGGCTTCGGGTCGGGCTTTTCCGGCTCCGGTTCGGGGTCGGGCTTTTCCGGCTCCGGCTTCTTGACCACCGGCTTCTTCACTTCCGGCTTGGGCGTCGGCGTCGGAGTCGAGGTGGGCGGCTCGACGACCGGCGGCTTGACCACGGGCGGGGTGTTCTCTGCCAGTTCCAGGGAACGGGGTTTCTCGACTTCGCGGGGCGCGCGGCCGGCGGCGAACCCGATCACTCCGCCGACGATGAGCGTCAGCCCGAACCCGCAGGCGGCGAGGAGCGTCCCGCCGAACCCCGGCTTCGCGCCCCCCCGAAGCGGGCGGTCGTCGTCGGAGCGGTCGTCCCAGTCGTCGCGGTGGTCGGCGCGTGGCATGGTGAATACCCGTGGGTGTCGGTTCCCGTAATAATAGTTCAACGCACGAGCGGATGAAACGGTTCCACGTCCGTGGCCCGAAATCCACCAACTCTCCGCGCCGAAAGATCGCTCAGGGCCGGGGTCAATCCCGGCGGGTCCGATAGTCGAACGGATACGGGATGTGTTGCCGCTCGCACCGGTACACCCGCACCGAACGGAACGGCACGCTGCCCCGCGTCATCGGGAACTCGTCGCACTTCGTCATCGAGCGGAAAAAGTAGGCGAACTGGCGGAGCGTGTCGGCCTCGTCGGGCTGGTCCACCATCACCATGTACCCGGTGCGGCCGAGGTAGTCGCGCGGCTTCGACCAGAACGCGAACCCCCGCGCGTCGAACGAGTGGTAGCACGCCACCGGCACCCGGCCGCGGAGGGCGAACGACAACTGCGCCGAGTCGTCCCACCGATTCGTGGCCAGGAACACGCCCGGTTCGGTCAGAATCCCGCGTGCGTCGAGTTCGTGGACCACCGACTCCCACCCGCTGAACGCCCGCGTCTCATCGACGAATCCGCTCGGCACGGGGATGACGCCGGTGTTCACCTGCACGAGAATCACCGCCAGGATCGCCAACTCCCCGGCCACCCACGCGCCGGCCGTCGCCGTCACCGCGCGCGGATAGCGGGCGCGCCAGTCCGCCCACCGTGCGCCGAATAGCGGGAACAGCGGCAGGAAGCCGAGCAATGGCCAGTGCGGCAACACCTTCCCGGTCAGAACCGAGTTCGCCAGGAAGAACGTCAACGGCACGACCGACAGGCACACCAGCAACCGCTCGACCCCGACCACCGAGCGGAAGCGGAGCAGTCGTCCGCCGAGTTCGAGACTCAGCCAGAACCACATCCACGGGAGCAGGAACAAGAGCGGTCCGACGAGCCACACCAGCGGCCCGCCGTGATCCAGCGGTGACCCCCCGCTCCCGATCCGCCCGCCCTGGAATTTGAAGCTCGCCCACTCGTGCGTCGCGTTCCAGGAGACGACCGGGCTGAACAGCGCGAGGCCGACCAGGACCGCGAGGTACGGGCCGGGCGACCCCAGCAGCCGTCGCACGCCGGGGGTGACGACGGCGAACGCCACCACCCCGGCCGGCAGCAGAATGCCGTGGTACTTGCTGAGCAGCGCCCCGCCGAACCCGACCCCGACGAGGAGCCAACGCAGGTTCCCCTCCCCCCTTGCGGGGTTAGGGGGGACTGGGTTGGAAGAAACCCCCCCGGGGACAAACCCAGAATCGAACAATGCCTCACTCGCCTGCCACCACGTCAGCATGGCGAAGAAGAAGAGCGGCGAATCGGGGAGCGCGAACGGGCCGCCGAAGGCGGTCAGGTAGTGGCTGAGGGTGAAGCCGAGGACGGCCCAGACGCCGGCCCGGTCGCCGAAGAAACGGGCCGTCCACTTGTAGAGGAACCAACTGGTGCCGGCGCACAGCAGCACGAAGCCGAGCCGCAGGGAGAACGGGTGGACCCACCCGCCACACAGGGCGATGCCCGCTTTCGCCACCAGCATCGTCATCGGCGGGTGGTCGAAGTAACTGACGGCCGGGTGCCGCGTGTACTGCCAGTGGTACGCCTCGTCGGTGGAAGCGGGCACCGCCGCCGCCCACCCCAGGCGGAGCAGGGTGGCGACGGCGATCAGCAGGACGGCGGAGCGGGTCACGGTGGCGGGTTCCGTTAAAAGGAAACCCGTGCTAACAAATCCCCGCCCGTTCCGCGAGAGGAATTCCGGGGGTCACTCCTTCGGGTCTTTCGGCTCGGCCGGCACGTCGATGGCCAACTCGAAGCGGTTGGTGGCGTCCCCTTTCACCTCCACCGTCCACGGCGAGGTGGTCGTCGACTTGTACTTCTCCGGGAGGGCGACCTCGCGCGGTTTGGCCTTCGGGTCGATGACCAGCGGTTCGGCGGCACTCAGCGTGACAACGTACTTGCCCGGCTTCAGCCCCGTCCCCATCCGCGGCGGGTAGACGGCGAAGCTGCCGTCCAGCGTCGTCTTGGCCGTGCCGGTGCTCGGCTGGGCGTCGCCTTCCACGATCTGCGTGAAGGTGAGCAGGAGGCTGTCCACCGACTTGCCCTTCCACTTCAACACGCCGGTCACGGGCGAGGTCGGCACTCGCGGCTCGCCGCCGGTCTCCTCGGTCGGGAACGGCAGCAGGTCGTCTTTCAGGATGCCGTTGAGCAGCACGTTGGCGAGCGTCGGCGTGCCGCCCTTCCCGACCGTCACCCAGCCGATCTGGTCGAACTCGCCGTACTCCGGCCCCCGCAACCCGCTGCCGCCGCCGGTGGTCGCCAGTTGGTAGTAGTTCGCGCCGTTGCGGACGAACTTCTGATACCGGTGGACGTGCCCGCAGAACGTCGTGTACTGGTGCCCCTTGAGGACTTCTTCCAGCTCGATCCAGCCGGTCTCGGTCAGGTCCCGCTGCGCCCACACCGGGTGGTGGACGAACAGGAACGTGTGCGGGGCGTCCGGGTACTGCTTGAGAGCGGCCGCCACGTACTCCCGCTGCCGCTTGCCGACTCGCAGGCCGCGGGTCACCTTCGGCGGGTCCTTCGGGTCGTCCGCCTCGAAGTCCATGTCGTTCAGGACGACGAACAGGCAGTTCTTGTAGGCGAAGTGGTAGTACTTGCGGCCGAGCCGTTCGACCCACACCTCCTGCTTCACCAGGCTCTGCATGTCGTGGTTGCCGGGGCAGTAGAAGAACGGCATCTTGAACTGCTTGGCGTACCCGTCGAACTCGTCCCACTGCTTGCGGTTCACGTCCTTGTCGGATGACCCCTCGATCAGGTCGCCGACGCTCATCACGAACTCCGGCTGCATCAGGTTGATCTGCTGGACGGCCCGGCTGAACACCCCTTTCCGGTGCCCGCCGGTGCGGTCGGACACGACCGCGAACTGGAACTGCTCCGGCGACCAGTTGGCGGTCAAGCCGGTCCACGGGTTCTTCTTCTCCTCGGTGATGTCGAACGTCGGCGTGGCCACCGTCGTGGCGGCCTTCTCCGGCTGGGCGATGGCGACGAACGCCACCCCGCCGAACACCACCGCCGTCACGCCCAACGCGAGCAATCGGTTCATCGCACCTCTCCACGGGGAATACTGGACGGGTGAAGTGGAACGTAAGTCGTGTGAAGGTTCAATGGCGAGCCGGTGGGATTCGGGCTTTTTTCTGTGCGAGGGGCGGAAACCCTTCCGCTCCTGCGTCGTCGGTCAGATACTGTCATCATCCTCCGCCGGAGTTCCCCCGATGTACGCTCGCCCGATGATTGCCGGAATCACCCTCGTCGCCATGGCGGGCGTGCTGTGCGCAATTGATCCGCCGTTGCGCGCCCTCCCGCCGGTGACACCGGGCAAGTCCACCACGGTCGTGACCGGGCCGCTGGACAAGTCCGGACAGATCGACTACGAGTCGGCGCAGAACGAGCGGATGAAGGGTAAGACCACCCCCAAGACGAACGCGGTCGTGTTGCTCATCAAAGCCATCGGGCCGACCCCGGAAGGCGCGCGGCTGCACAAGGACTACTACAACTGGCTTGGCACCACCGAACCGCCGGACGAGGGCACTTACCTGCTGAGGTACCTCGACTTCTTCGGGGACGTTGTGCGGGGTGAAGACCTCCAGGCGTTATTCGACCGCGATAGCGAGTTGCGTACCCGCCCGTGGACGGAGAAAGACGAGCCGAAGTTCGCCGACTGGCTCAGGGCGAACGGCCCGGCATTGAAAGTGGTGGCGGAGGCCGCCCGTCGGCCGGACTACTTCTACCCGTTCATTTCTCGCAAGCCGGACGGGACGCGGGACGTGCTGATCGGCTCGCTGTTGTGCACCGTTCAGAAAACCCGTGAGGTGGCGTCGATCCTTAGCCTGCGGGTGATGTACTACTGCGGGGCGAAGAAGTACGACGCCGCCTGGCAAGACGTAGTCACCCTGCACCGCCTCGGCCGGTTGCTGTCCAAGGGCGGATCGCTCATCGAACTGCTGGTCGGGATCGCCATCGACGCCATCGCGCGGAACGCGGCGCTGCGGTTCCTGGAGGCGTCGAAGCCGGACGCGAAGCGGGCGCTGGCGTACCGCGACGACCTGCTCAAGCTGCCGCCCCTCGCGTCCGTGGCCGACAAGGTGGACCTGAGCGAGCGGTTCACATTCCTGGATTGTACGCAGGCCGTCCGGCGGGA
>JBBRUO010000394.1:0-5999 GCA_038247725.1 Gemmatales bacterium | reverse complement strand
TCCAGCCAGGGTGTCTTGCCAGCCTTCAGGGCTTCCGCCCGCTTCAGTCCGGCGTCCAGGATTTCCACCGTTTGTTGAGCGGTCTTCGCAGTGTACCACTCGCCGTGGCGGAGCATCCACTCGGCCGCTTTATGGAAGACCTCCACGTCCGCGTGAACGAATTTCGGGGTCGTGGCCGGAATCGCGTCGATGGCCTTCCGCAACTCCTCGGTCTTGGCTTTGATCTTGGCGAGCGTGGCGGCGTCGGGCGGGTACGTCTTCGGCTGCGGGAACGGCCCCTGGGCGAAGGCGAACGCGGGCAGCAGTAGCAGCAAGGCGAGGCGAAGCATGGGAGGGGTTCCGGGTGAATCGTCGCCGCGACCGGAGGGAGCGACGGGAGGTACTGTACCCGACCCTTGAACTCGCCGCTAGGATGGGGTGATGCCGGCGGTTGTCGCCGGCGACACGCTTTCGGGAGTTCCCATGATGTCGCTGAAATTCGCCCTGCTGTGCGCCTTCGCGCTGGCCGCCATGGCCGCCGCTACCACCCCGGCGACCGCCGCCGAGAAGAACCCCGTCGTCGTGATGGAGACCAACCACGGCACCATCGAGATCGAACTGTACGCCGACAAGGCCCCCGTCACCGTGAAGAACTTCCTCGGGTACGTCGAGGACAAGTACTACGACGGACTGATCTTCCACCGGGTGATCGAGGACTTCATGATCCAGGGCGGCGGGTTCGAGCCGGGGATGAAGCAGAAGAAGACCAAGGCCGCCATCAAGAACGAATCCGGCAACGGGGTGTCGAACGCGCGGGGCACCATCGCCATGGCTCGCACCAACATGTTGGACAGTGCCACCAGCCAATTCTTCATCAACACGGTGGACAACGATCGGCTGGACACGGCCAAGTACTGCGCCTTCGGCAAGGTGACGAAAGGCCTGGACGTGGTGGACAAGATCCGCGCGGTGAAGACCGGGGAGTCCAACGGGTTCGAAAACGTCCCGGCCGAAGACGTGGTGATCAAGTCGGTGACGGTGAAGAAGTGACGTGGTTCTGGGCGAACCCGGCCCGCGAGGGCCGGGGGGGGCGGTTCCGACCACCCACGGCCCTCGCGGGCCGGTTTCGCCCGCTACTTCTTCTCGGGCGGCTTCGGTTTTCGGGTGAACTCCAGCACCACCACTCCGGACCCGGCCTTCGATTCGACGGCAAGTGGCACGCGGTCGGCGAGGACGGCGGTGTCCTTCGGCTGGAGAAGGAAGGCGACTTTCAGCGTGTCGCCCTTGACCGAATACTGCATCCAGATCGCGTCCTGCTCGAACGGCTGCCGCGCGGGCTTGTCGGCCCTCGGACGGGTGAGGGTCAGCACGCGATCCTTGCCGAAGGAGAGGATGTCCGCTCCGAGGGCCACGTCCGCGCCGTCGCTCGCGTCGGTGATCCGCGCCTTCCCCTTGTCGCCGAAGTGGAACCGCCAGTGTTCGGTGTCGGCGAGCGGCTTGCCGTCGCGGGTGCCGGACGTGCAGACCCACTCGCCCGCCAGCTTCGGCCACTCCTTGTCGAGCGGCGAGATGACGTAAATCGCGGGCTTTTCGTAGTCGATGACCGCCGACAGGTGCGTGAGCAGGTCGTGGCCGAGGATGCCGTCGATCGACTCGTCGGACTTCACCGCGATCCGCGCCGCCAGTTTTGACACCTCGGCGTGGGCAGTGGGTAGTCGAACCGTGCCGAAGCCGAGATCAGGCATAGTCACCAGGGGGTAGACCGGATCGTCCTCTTTCGTGAATGTATCCATCCGCTTGTCGGCGTGGGGCTTCAACCCCAGTCGTTCGACGGTGATGGGAAACAGGAGTGTCCTCGCCCCGGTATCGACCAGCATCCGCAGTGGTTGCTTCCCGCACGTCAACGTCGCCTTGAAGCGGTTGTCCTGTTCGCCGATCCGCGACAGCGGCACTTCCGAGTAGCCCGCTCGGGTGAGCCACCGCGACAAGGGTTCCGCCGCGTCCGCCCCTTTCCCGATCCGCTCGAACTCCAGGCACGCGCACCCCGATCCGAGGGTCGAGTCGAACTTCGCCGGCGGGCGGGCGGACACCCGGAATTTCGCGTCGGGTTTCGGCAGAGCGTAGCACAACTTGAGCCGGTCCCTCTCGACCGCGTACAAGGCCAGGGAACCCAACTGATCGAAGAGAGGGACATCCACACCCGTCGTGTTGCTACAGACCGCGAGGACGCCACGTCCCCCGTCGTCGTGGTGGAGGACGGCGGCTTCGGTCTCGCCGTCGCGGTCCTTGTGGCGGACGACCGCTTTCCCCTTGTCGGTGAACGCGACCAACCACTTCCGCGGTTCCGGCACCTTCTTCCCGTCGCGCTCGCCGGCCACGCACAGCCACTCGCCGCGAAGGGTGGGCCAGACGCGATCCATCGGATCGATCAGGTAGAGGGCCGGCCGCCCGCAGTCGATGACCGCGCGATGTTCGGCGAGGAGCGGTTGGCCGAGCAACCCGTCCATGTGCCTCGCCCCGCCCCGTGCGTTCATCAGCAAGGCGTCCAAATCACCCGTTAGGATCTCCCCACCCAAGTTCGACTTCGAACCGATGGCGAAATTGGTCAACGTGTGGCGGCGGAGCCGGAGTTCGCCCGCCGCCGTGGTCACGACCGCTTCCGATTCGCCGATCGGCTTCAGCTCGCACCGTTTCGCCGCGCGGGAGTCGATCAGCGACATCCCCGCGCCGGTGTCCAAGATTAGCCGCAGTTGCTCCTTCCGTACGGTGGCGGTCGTCACGAAGCGATGATCCCATTCGTCGCGGGGAGCGAGGGGAACGGCCGTGTACCCGCTTCCGGCCAACCGCTCGTGGAGCGTGACCGCATCCTTCGGCTTCGCCGGCGGTTGAGCGGACATGGGCAAGGACCACCCCGTCAACGCCAAGAGCAGCGCGTACCGGGCGAGAAGTGGCACTGTTTGCGCTCGCATGACGGCCTCCGTGCCGGTGTGATCTCGGGACGAGCGATTAGGTGCGGCGCTTCGGAACGAGACGTTGTGTGATGGGATCCCACTCCCATCCTTCCAGCGGCATCGTGGTCGGCGGCGGCGGGTTGACGGCACCCCGTGGCGGCGCAGGCACCTTGTTCCAGTCCTTCGGCAGCCCCGTCGGATCGACGTAGAGGTCGATCTCACCGGGACGACGGGGCCGAGGGCCGGGGGACTGGAGCGGAGGGATCTCCGGCGGGATGATCGGCCCTCCGCCGACGGGCGGGGTCGGCAAGAACACCCAGGTGCCACCGTACTGGAAGACGGGGACGCTCCGCGTGGGGATGAGACCACCGTCGCCGAGGACGGTCTTCGTCGAGCGGTAGAGCCCGAAGGTGTAGTACCAAGTGCCGTTTTCAAGGGGTTGCGGTTGCGCGGCCGGCCACGTTCCAGGATCGGGCGGCTGCGGAACCGGCTGTTGGCACGCGGGGAGCAGGGCGAGCGCGGGGTTGGGTTGCGGGGCGACCGGAGGAAGCGTCAGCAGCACGGGCAGTCCCGATTGCGGTTGACCCGCGCCGGTCGCCGCGACCAGATCGTTGAGGTTGCCGGCGGCACCATCGCTGATAAGCGCGTCCAACTCCGGGGTGGCGTCGAGCGACAGAACCAGGCCGCTGGAGTCGGTTCCGGTATAGAAGGTGTTCGTCGCGTGATCGTAGTACGTGACGTAGTAGACGCTGCCGGCCTTCTCCAAGATGATCGACAGCCCGGTGAAGTTACCTTGGCCGTCCACGATCGAGATAGCGGCAACGTCGGTGACGGCCTGCTGCGCGGCGGGCGGCTGCTGGGTGGTCGGGGTGCCCGTCATGATCACCGGGGTGGCGTCCGGGACGATGCGGCCGTCGAGGGCTTCGAGGCGGGGCTTCCACTTCAGCGAGACGGGCGGACGCGCCTCACGTTCGCCCCCCCCCCTTGAACATATTCCTGAACAGCGACATGTTCGCGACTCCTGGTAGTTCCGCATGGCCGGTGTCCTCCACCGGCGAGCGTAATATATCGCGGCGGCGAACGGAAGTTCAAGATGCCGGCCGGAAAATTCGCACAACCCTCACAATCGCTCCGACATCCCTCTCCACTCGCCGTCACTTCCCCCGCAGCCCGTCGAGCCACTTGGCCAAGTCGGCGGGCAGCGGCATCGCCCAGTGCATGGCGGCCCCGGTGACGGGGTGCTCGAACCCGAACTCGGTGGCGTGCAGCGCGAGCCGCGGCGCGCCGCTGAGGTCCGGCACGTCCTCGCCGTTCGGCTTCCGGCAGTACACCTTTTCGCCGCAGACCGGGTGCCCGGATTCGCTCAGGTGGATGCGAATCTGGTGCGTCCGCCCCGTCTCCAATCGGCACGACAGCATCGTGAACCCCTTGAACCGCTCCTCCGGGGTGACGTGGGTGACGGCTTCTTTCCCGACACCGGGGAGGGTGGTGCTACCGCGCCGCCCGTCGCCCCGGTCGCGCACCAGGGACGAGCGGATCGTGCGGGCGGGGAAAAGGCCGGGCACGACGGTGAGGTAACGGCGGACGACGGTGTGCTTACGGAACTGCATGCCGAGCAACCGTTCGCCGAGCGGCGACCGCGCGAAGCACATGAGGCCCGACGTTTCCTTGTCGAGCCGGTGGACGATCCGCAGCGGCGGGACGGTGCGGGGAGTCCGACCGAGTTGCTTAGCGACGGCCGCCTGCGCCACGTCTTGCAGCGTCGGCACGAGGTCGCGGCGGTGTTCGGACCATTCCAACTCGGACGGGTGGCGGACGGTGTTGATGCCGCTCGGCTTCTCGACGACGACGACATGCTCGTCCAGGTGGCGGACGACGAGCCCATCTGGGGTGGCCGTCTTCGGCCGGTGAACCGGGTTCGCCAGCAGGGTGACGAGTTCGCCTTCTTTTAGCCGCCGGGCGGCGTCAGTACAAAGGGCGTCGCCGACCGTCACCCGCCGGCCCTCGATCCACTTCTTGACGTCGGCCCATGACGGCCGAGACTCGTGCAGGCGACTTCGCAACACCTTGGCCAGCGTGTGGCCGGTTTCGGGCGGGGCGACGGTGAACGGCGGGAGGGGTGTCACTTCGGGACCCTGTTCAGGACAATTGAAGTAGTATACCTGCTGTGGGGGCTTGAACCGGTGGCATTTGCCCCGTCCGTGTCCGGTGGCGGCCGGAGTGTCTGACCCGCGACCCGACGGGCAGTCGAGACGATGCCCGTTTCAGAGCAACCTTGGCCGCCCATCGTTCGGCGGATATGATCGCACGGTGTGCCGCCCTCGTAGCTCAGGGGATAGAGCACCTGTTTCCTAAACGGGTGGTCGGAGGTTCGAATCCTCCCGGGGGCACTCTCCTCACTTCCCATCGGATCGCCCTCAATCGCTCTCAACCCTTGTTTGCCAAGGGGTTTCGTCGGGACGGTGTATGCGTTCACTTCTGGACTGGTTTTCTCTACCGTCTCCGATTCTGCTCGCCTGTCCCCCTTTTCTGCTACTCCCGTGCTGCTTCCGGTTGGCAACCGGTCCACCAGCGCTCCCAGGTCTTCCATCCGGGCACGGGCGTAGGTGCCGGCCGTCAGTTTCGGGTCGGTGTGCCGGGCCAGCGTCATCGCCTGCTTCAGGTCCGCACCGCTGCGGATGACGTTCGTGATGTAGGTGGCGCGGAAGGCGTGGAAATCTCGCGTCTCCTCGCCTTCGGGCCCGGGAATGGTAACGGCCAGTCCCGCCTTCTTCATGTCCTTGGCCAACATCCCGGCGGAGCGGTCCACCCAGGTGCCTGGCCAAATGATCCCGGAACGGCCGGCCAGGAACGCGACGAGGTCGCGAGCCAGTTCGCGGGGGATTGGCTGGCGGGCGGGAAGACCGTTCTTGGTGAACTCGCCGCTCAACACGACTACCGGTGGGACGGCGGATAGATCGAAGGACTTGACGGTGAGGGCCGCCAGTTCCGAGACCCGGTAGCCGGTGTTCACCGCCACGCGGTAGAGCATAGCTCGATCCGAACCGGTCAGTTCGCGGAGCGTCTTCC